>JARFRT010000315.1 GCA_029287105.1 Akkermansiaceae bacterium
TGGCCAGGACCCGGCGCTCCCGACGCTGGCTGCGCTCGACATCGTCGACGACCAGGCTGGCGGCCCGGTCGTGATCAACACCCCGATGACCTACACCCTGACCTTCAGCGAGGACATCGTCGACACCACGCTCGATGCCGCTGACTTCGTCAACGTCGGCACCGCGGCGGTGACGATCGGCACCATCACCGAGACCTCGCCCGGCGTGGTGACCGTGGCCGTGACCCCGACGAGCATCGGCATCCTGCGCTTTGCCGTGGCTCAAGGTGCCGCCATCCTGGATGACCAGGGCGACGCGCTCAACACGAGTATCGCAACCATCGACGACACGGTGATCACCATCAATCTTCCCGACGAGGTGGTGCCCAACGTGGTCGGACTTGCACAGGCTGCCGCCGAATCCGCGATCAACGCCGCCAATCTTTTGGTCGGCACAATCAACAGCATGTATGACGAAGGCGTGCCTGCCGGCGACGTGATCTATCAGTATCCCGCAGGCGGCAGCAGCATCCCCGGTCAAAGCCCGGTGAATCTGGTGGTTTCGCTTGGCACCCCGCCGGACACCACCGGTCCGGTGATCTTGGCGAACGTCCCTGCAGACGGTGACTACAATGTCGAGGTCGATGCCGAGTTGGTGATCACCTTTGATGAAGACGTCTTCATCGGCACCGGCAACATCATTGTCCGCAATCTGAACGACGGCACCGACATGACGATTCCGGTAACCGATCCCGCCCAAGCGCTGGCCTACACAAACACCCTGACGATCACCCCCGCGGTGAGCATGGTTGCCGGCAAGAGTTATGCGGTGCGCATCCCGGCCGGGTCCGTGGTCGATGCCTCGGGCAATGGCTTCCTCGGCATCAGCGACGACTTCAGCTGGAATTTCTCGACTGCGGTGACGTCGCTCTCCAGCGTGCTGTTCATCGAGGACTTCGAGGCACCGGATGTGGCGACCTACAGCGAAGGCACCTCGCCCGCCAACTGGGTGCGCGCCACCAATGGCTATGGTGCGACCCAGCATGGTCTCACCGACAAGGCCGGTGGTGACTTCAGCGCCCCGGATCCGAACCATCAGGCCTATGCCTTCCGCTACAGCAACTCGGGCCTGACAACAGCCGAGGGAGTGATTGGCACGATTGCCGAGGGCCAGACATACCGGGTCGAGTTTGATGTGATCCGTGATGATGGCAAAAACACAGGTACGCCCTACACCGTGCAGATGTGGGCCTTCAGCCCGGGCGACGCACGTACCGACTGCACCGGTTCCGGCGCAGGGACGCAGTTGGCGTCCACCACTGGAAATGCGACTTCGGATGGCAACTTCACGTCGGTGTCCTTTGATTACACCGTGCCGGTTGGCAGTTTGAATGTGGGCAAGGATTTTGCGGTGCGCCTCAAGGGGGCGTCGACCAGTGCCAACATCGACAATGTGGCGGTCCGCACGGTGAGCCCGACGGCCGCCGACCAGGTCGCGCCGGCGATTGCGCTGCTCACCCCGGCGGACGACTCCATCAACGTCTCGCTCACCGACAACCTGAAGGTTGTGTTTGACGAGGATGTATTCGTTGGAGCCGGCTTCATCACGATCAAGGACCTGTCAACCGGTGCGGCCACCGTGATCAATGCGATCGACGGCGCCCAGGTGCTGCTCAACGGCGACTCCCTTGAGATCAACCCGACGAATGACCTCAACACCAACACCTTCTATTCGGTGCGGATCGAGCCCGGCGTGGTGACCGACGCCGCCGGCAATGGATTCGCGGGTATCAACGACGATATCTCGTGGACCTTCAACACCGGCGAAGTGAATGACGGCATCGCGCCGACGATTGTGACCGTGACTCCGCTCGACGGTGCGCAGGGTGTGTCCTACAGCACCAGCTTGGGCCTGACCTTCGATGAGAATGTCGTGGTTAACAGCGGCAACATCATCCTCAAGAACCTGACCGACACCACCCAAATGGTGATCGACGTCACGGATTCCAGCCAGGTGGTGGCTGCCGGACAGAATGTGACAATCACCCCGGCCAGCTACATGAGTGAGGGTAAGGACTACGCCGTGCAGATCGATGCCGGCGCGATCCTCGACCTCTCCGGAAACGCGTTTGCCGGCATTGCCGACGATGTGACCTGGAACTTCGCCACTTCGGCCAACAACCCACCGGCGATTGCCGCGCTCGACCCGGTCGACGAGGCGGTCAATGTCGACATTGCCTACAGCCTGAGCGTGACCTTCGACGAAGCCATCGCCGCAGGCGCCGGCAATATCACGATCCGCAACGTCAACACCTCAGGCGACCTGCTGATCGACGTCAATGACGCGACCCAGGTGTCGATCAGCGGCCCGGTACTGACAATCAACCCGACTTCGGACCTCGGTGAAGCGACCAACTACGCGATCCTGATCGGCTACGGTGCGATCGAGGACCTTGCCGGCAACCCGTTCGGCGGCATCACCAGTGACGCGACCTGGAACTTTGTCACCGGCGTCAACTCGGTGGGACTTGCCTTCATCGACGACTTCGAAGTGTCCTCCGGATCGCCGGATGTCGATGCCGCAGGCAGTGGTGGCAACACCAGCAGGCAGACCGGAGCTAACTGGATACGCGCGACCGACGGGTACGGCGCGACCCAACATGGTATTGTCGATGAGAGCAGTGGTCAGTTCAATGACCCGACCGGCGGACAGGCGTATGCCTTCCGCTACTCCAATTCTGGCATCACGACCGCAGAAGGAGTGATCGGAACCCTTGCTGCAGGTCAGACCTACAACGTATCGTTCTACGTTGTGGTCGATGGTTACAATACAGGTTCTTCCTATAACGTATCTCTGGTGACCTTTGCTCCGGGGGGAACGCGCACCAATGTGACATCCACGAGTCAAGGCACCTCGATGGTTTTGGCTCAAAGCACGGGCAGTTACACTGGCACGAGCTACCAACTTGTCACGTTCCAGTATACTTCGGATGGCGTGAGCGATGCCGCGGTTCAGGGACATGATGTGGCGATCCGCCTAGATGGTGCAACCACTTCGGCAAATATCGACAACGTTCAGGTGGGTGTGATCGGTGGTGATGGAGATACCACGGCCCCAACGCTTGTCAGTAGCGATATTGTGGATGATCAAGCTGGTGCTTCGGTGCCGCTGGCTTCGCTTGTCACCTACAATGTCACCTTCAGTGAGGACATGGATGAGGCCACTGTCAATGCGAACGGCTTCAGCAATGCGGGAAGTTCGGCGGTGACGATTGGCGCTATTACCGAAACCGCGCCGGGAGTGTTTACCGTGGAAGTGACACCGACCTCGGTTGGCACCCTGCAGTTGCAAGTGTCTGCCGGAGCATTGCTGACCGATGTGGCGGGCAATCCGCTCGATACCAGCTCCGCAATCGCCGACGATACGACCCTTACCGTGCAAAGCAGCTACGTCACTTGGTCCGGCGGCGCGGCCTACGATGCTGATACCAACAACGATGGCGTGGACAACGGGCTCGCATGGCTGTTAGGCGCGACCGATCCATCCGCCAACGCCAGTGCCCTCTTGCCGACCTTCGATAGTAGCACCGATCCTGATTTCTGCATCTTCACCTACCGTCGCAGCGACGCAGCCAACACCGACCCAAACACCACCATCGCCGTGCAATACGGCAGCGACTTGGACGGCTGGAGTAATGCCGTGGATGACGGCACGAATATCATGGTCAGTCAGACCGATGATTTCTACGGAGCCGGGGTCGACAAGGTCGAGGTGATGATCAGGTGGACCCTCGTCCCCGGCGACAGAATCTTCGGCCGCCTCAATCTGTTGATCGCACCGTAGCGATGGCATGCAAGGAGGCACCCCGTTGCACCAAAGGATGCCCCATCGAGAAATAACACGCGGCAATCAACCTTGCCCCCCGACTTACCCTCCGCGTTTCCCAAAACTCCACTCTTTTTTTGACTTTCCCCCTTTCCCGACCACTGTTCGTTCGACAATCTCCACCTATTCAACGCATTCTGCTCCGCAACGGCGACTTCAACTGCTCTAATCAATCAGCACGTTTATAACAATAAGTCTGCGATAGACGCTCTGAAGCATCTGAACAAACATCCATGGTAAGTTTAACAAATCACCCATTCTTCTATCGGGCTGCCGCGTTCGTCTTCATGGGGGCCGGGCTGATCGGGGCACAGGGGGGCGAAAGTACAACGCCGGTCAAAAGGATTGCCATGGCACTGGCAGACTTTGACGTCGAGATGGAGGCGATCCTTGCGGCCCATCGCGACGACATCAAAAAGCATCGGACCACATGGATCACCGTGCGGGCCGCTCCGGGCGCCGGTGTAAGCGTGCGGCAGACCCGACATGCCTTCGAGTTCGGCACAGCCATCAGTCGCCATGCTTTTACGTCCAGCAAGCGCATCGGGAAAGCAGACCGGGAACAATACAAAAAAGTTCTCAAAGCCAATTTCAACAGCGTCGTGCACGAGAATGCCATGAAGTGGTCTAGCAACGAAAAGGACCGCGATTCACTCACTTATGCCGATGCCGACGCGATGCTGGCCTGGAGTGAAAAGAACGGGCTCTCTACGCGCGGCCATTGTGTTTACTGGGCGTATGATAAGCATGTCCAGCCATGGCTCAAGGAGCTCGACAACGCGGCACTACGCGCAAAGTTGCAGCAACGAGCGCGCCTCCACATGCAGCGCTTCCAGGGACGGGTGACAGAGCATGATATCAATAATGAGATGCTCCACGGCCAGTATTACGAGAAACGGCTTGGCGCCGGGATTCGCGAACAGATGTTCGATTGGTGTCACGCCTATGACCCCAGGGCGATTCTCTATGTCAATGACTACAACATCCTCGCCGGCGACGACACCGGACGCTACGCGACCCAGATCAACGGGTTTCTGAAGGCGGGCATGAAGGTCGGGGGCATTGGCATTCAGGGGCACTTCCACGAACATGTCGAAGCGACGTGTATCAAGAGCAAGCTCGATCTTCTGGCTCAATTCGGTCTACCGATCAAAATAACCGAGTATGATGCCAACACCGCTGATCCCCAGGCCAAGGCCCGTATGCTGGTAACGCTGTATGCAACGGCGTTTGCCCACCCTGCCGTCGAGGCCATCTACATGTGGGGATTCTGGAAAAAATTACACTGGCGCCCCCAATCCGCCCTCTGGCAGGCGGATTGGAGCACCACCCTTGCCGCCCGATACTACCGCGAACTGGTCTTCAAACGCTGGTGGACCGATTTTGATGGCCAAGCAGACGCCAGGGGCAACTGTCGAATCCGCGTCTTTTTCGGTGGGCACGATGTGACCGTAAACGGCCGGACGCGCCATTTCAAAGTTGGCAAGGCCGCCGTAAACACCATCATCGATTGCACGGCGGCTGAACCCGGAGAATGGAAATACTAACATGAATAAACGACTGCTTGCCTCAGTGACCATCTCTTGCCTGACCGCGACCGCCTCGGTTTGGGCACAAGCCGGCGTTCCAGCACAAGCTATCGGCAACGCGCGTGCAAAGCCCAACATCGTCTTTCTGCTGGCCGACGACATGAATCGAGACACCTGGGGAATTTACGGGAGCAAAGACTGCAAAACGCCCCATATTGATCGTTTGGCGCGCGACGGCATACGCTTCGACAGAGCCTACTGCTCCGTTGCAATGTGTGCCCCATTCCGCCAGGAACTCTACAGTGGCCGCTCGCCATGGCGCACGGGAACCCTGGCTAACCACTCAAAATCCAGGCCTGAAACCAAGAGCATTGCCCATTACCTCAAGCCACTTGGCTACCGGGTGGCACTGGTCGGCAAGAGCCACGTCGGAC
>JARFRT010000362.1 GCA_029287105.1 Akkermansiaceae bacterium
ACCTCCTTGGTAAGGGAGAGGGTATCAAAGCCGGGTGACTTGGTAATGCTGATGACAACACCTCGCTGGCCATTGGCTGAGGCATCACCACGCATCGCTTCGGTATCCCATACGACATCGGCGACGTCTTTGATGCGGATGGAGCGATCATGCACGCGGCGAACTTCGGTATTTCCAATAGCATCAAGATCAGTTGTCATGGCTAGGTTTCTGACCATGATTTCCTGAGCACCCTCAGTGAGGAATCCGCCCGTGGTATTACTGACTACCTTGGAGGATGCCTCGCGGAGTTCGTCAAAACTAACACCATGTGAAAGCATGCGCTCTGGGTCGGGTTGGATCTGGAGTTGTTTGATGCCACCGCCCATTGAGAGCACTTCGGCGATGCCCCGGATGCCTTGAAGGCGGCGTGAAATAGTCCAGTCGGCCAACGAGCGGAGGTCGCGCGGTTCCATCTTCCCTGTCGGGTCAGTGACGCCCAGAAGCATGATGTTTCCCATCAGCGATGCCACTGGCGTCATGTAGGGGACAACATTCTGTGGAAGGTTGTCGGTGACTCCTAACAATCGTTCCTGAACGAACTGACGAGCTTGGTAAATATCCGTGCCCCAATCAAATTCGACAAAGATCAAGGAGAGGCCTACGTCGCTGGTGGCGCGTAATCGGGTGACCCCTGTTACGCCCATCAGGGTGTTCTCCAGTGGTACGGTGACAAGTGTTTCAACCTCCTCGGGAGCAAGCCCTGGTGATTCCGTGAGGATGGTGACGGTTGGCTTGGTGAGATCCGGAAGCACCTCAACGGGGAGTTGGGTGCCCCGGTAATAGCCCATAGCCAGCAGTACCGTGGCAATGGCCAGGATAAGCCCTCTTTGTGCGAGGGAAAAGCGGATGAGTGCATTCAGCATGATTGTTGGCTAGTGGGGGGTTGAAGCCTGCTTAGTCAAGCCGGAGTGTCTGACACTGCTGATAATGAGCAGGAGTAGGAGCACCACTGTGGTAGCTGCGAAGAACAGGGTGAAGGGGTTGATTTTTTCATGGGTCCCGCCTTCTTCAGCCTCTTTTTTAGCCTTTAACTCGGCAGTGCTCATTTTGGACCCGTCGTCGTTGTGCTCGTGACCGTGGGCGGCATCGAGTGCTTCCTTGAGGGACATGCCGGTGCCGCTGGCGAAACTGAGGGCATAGGAACCTCTGGTGACTACCTCGTCGCCGGGAAAGAGCCCGCTGATGATCTCGACATAACGATCGTTTTTTTCCCCTGTCTGCACGGGAAGACGGGTGAAGGCGTTGGGGATCTCGATGTGTTTGACGTAAACCACGCGATTGGAGGCATCTCCTTGAAGGGCTTCGCGCGGAACAGCCATGACGCCCTGACGGCTTGAGGTCACGATGGAGAATTCCGTGCGCATGCCGGGGCGGAGGCGCAGGTCCTCGTTGGGAACCTTGAAGATGGCACCGATGGTGCCGCCTTCCCGATTCGCCTTGGGATCGAAGCGTAGCAAGACACCGTCAATGATTTCTCCTCCGAGTGCTGGTATGCGGAGGTGTGCCTTGGTGCCGGGCTTGATCTTGCTGACAGCATCCTCGGGGATCTGGGCAGTGGCCCATACTTCGCGGAGATCCATGATGTCTAACAATTCCTTGTCGGGTTCGACAGGCTCGCCGAGTTGGATGTGGCTGGTGACAACGAGTCCGTCGCGTGGAGCTTTGAGCTCGATGACGGGCGGGGGGCTGCCGGGCTGGCGACTTTCGACTTTGACGAGCACGTCGCCTTTTTTGACCATGTCGCCCTCGAAGGCGTTGACGGCGATGATGCGTCCGGAGATGCGACTACTGAGGACGGAATGGTTTTTGGGAACTTCACGAACGTGTCCGATGGCGAAAGTCGTGGTTTCGAAATCTTCTTTTTCGACAACGGCGTACTGGATGCCGAGGTTTTTGATGCCCTCAGGCTGGATCGAGACGAATTCATCGGGAACTGCAGGAGTTTCCTTGGCGGCGAAGCATGGGTTGAGGAGGCTAGCAAGAAGTAACAGGGTAGCGGTGATGCTGAGTGATTGTTTCATGGCAATGATGGGTTGGGATTACGGTCGGGTTACCTGGCCAGGGCGGCTTCGTATCGGGCTTTGGCGAGGTGGAAATCGCGCAGGGCATTGAGCCTTGCCTCGGCCAAGGTGAGCAGTTGCTCACGGGTGTGCAGGGTCGCCTGGAGGTCTCCCTGTCCTTCGCGGTAGGCTTTGACGGCCAGTTCCGCCTGCTTGTGAGCCAGTGGCAGAAGGTGGGCGGAAATCTCGCGTGAGAGCTTGCCCCACTCGGTCATCTCGGCATGGGCTGTGGATGCCTCGTGACGGATGTTGTGGGCCAGGGCGCTGACCTCTTTTGTTTTCCGGGCTTTACGCGCATCGGCTTCCTGGATGGCACCTTCGTTTTTATTCCACAGGGGCAGGGGGATGCGGATGCCGATCCCGACGGTGGCCTCGGTGTCATAGCCCTCAGGCGCGTCCTCCGTGCGTTCCATGCCGACAGAAACCGAGACTTCGATATCGTCGCGCGATTTCGCTCTTTCCAGCTCTGCGGCTACAGTGGCAGCCTTGGCGTTGAGTTTGGCGGCTTGGAGGTCAGGTCGTCTGTTGGGATTGACCGAGCGTGCAGGCGGGGTGATCTCAGGCAGGTTGCCGCTGACAACGAGTGGTTCGGTGGTCGACATGCCAAGCAAAGGCTTGAGCTGACCACTGAGGCTGGCCGATTTGGCATTGAGCTGGCGTAATTGGTTGCTGAACTGGGCGGCTTCAAGCTTTGCCTGGCCGGCATCAAGAATCGATCCCTCTCCTTTTTGGGCGGCTTCGGCAATGTAATCGGCGAGTTGCTTGGCGACGGCTTCCTGTTTTTTGATCAACTCCTTTTGCTTGCGGAGCGCCAGCACCTTGATCAGGAGCTGTTTGCTCTCGGCGACAAGGCGACGTTCGACATCGCGCACTTCGGCCTCGGCGGCGCGAAGTGAGGTGAGGGAAACGGCCTTTTCCAGTGCCAGCCGGTTGGTGACAGGAAATTTCCGGGCGATACCGACGCTGAGCGCGTGTTCACGGAAGCTGGGATTATGTGAGACATCGATCCCGAGTTCCGGGTTGCTGCGGAGCCCCGACTGGTTGAGTCGGCCCATGGCCTCGGCGATTCGGTAGCGCGCTGATGCGAGGTCGGGGTTTTGTTTTTTGATGCGGTCTGGGATGGACTGGAGTGATACGACCAGGGCTTCTGCGCCTTGAGCCGACGGAGCCAGCATCGCCAGCAGCGCGAGCGCGAGGAGAAAGAATCGCGCGTGGCTACGGGGTGCGGGGTGAGGCTGATGAAGTGGATGAGATGGATTCATGGTGATAGAGAGCTTGATACACGGTCAGGAGGGCGGGACCGAAAAACCGATAATGGTAAGGTCGGGCGGAGTGAAGAGGACACTTCGCGGGAACAAATGGCGCACGCTTCAATCGACGGATGGGTCGACAAGGCGGGGGTGGCGCGGATCAAGCGATTGACGGACCCCTCACCGGGGTTGTCTTGGCGACAATGCGCCGCAGTCGGGCGCTCTGCTCGGTTGGTGGCTTGGGTGGCTCCGGGCCCAGGGGCTCGAGGGAAAAGCGGTTGGGGCGTGCCCCGAGGAACTCGTGCGAAGTTATGGAGAAGGTAAAGAGCGGGGCCACATCCAGGAGGGTGGGCGAAGGGATCTTAACACCGTCTTCCAGCAGCATGCTATCATTGCTGAGGATCAGGCAGAGATGGCAGGGGGAGGGCTCTTCCTCGTTGTCCGGATGTTCGGGCGACCCTGGCTGGGTGTCGTCCGTATTTTTTGGGCTGACACAGTGATCAAGCTCATCGCAGGTGGTCTGGCAGCATGATGTCGTAGTCGTGTGGAGCATGCCGAACTGATCCGCCATGCAGCGCCCGTAGGCGGTGAGGAGGAGCAGGATAATGAGGCATGACCCGAGTTTGCGCATCTCTTTTGAGGATTCTCTAAAAACCTGAAAAGTCAATGTGAATTTACGAGTGGGGGTTTGCAATCGTTCCCCCCGCTACCACGTGCGGATCCTGGGTTGGGGGTGGCTTTCGGTTGCCGGCAATGTTGTCGGTGCTGATCTTCGTGGGGGCAATGTATATGCTGCGCAAAAGTATGGGAAGGGGGCTTGCCAAGGGGGCCCATTTGGACATGATGGGTGCCGTGGAAAGGCGAGTGCCTCCATCCCGCGTTATCGAACCTAAAGAATGACAATGAGCAAAGATATTACTGAAGTAACCGAGGCAGAGTTGCCATCTAACATAAAGTCCCTCTGGCTCAAGGCGCAGAGTGCCTATGAGATGAATAACTTCACCTACGCAATCAGTCTCTGCCATGCGGTGCTGAAGGAGGCTCCTGGTTTTCTGGATGCCCGGCGGTTGGCGCGCAATGCTGCGGCGTCCGAGAATTTGGGAAAGAAGCAAAAGAAGGGCATTTTCGGCGGAAGCGGGTTGTCGTTGATGAAGATTCCCTCGCAAGGGAAGAAGGATCCGGAAGCTGCGATGATGGCGCTGGAGAAGGAGTTGATGAAATCACCTTTTGACGGGCAGGCGAACGACTTGCTCTTTGATTGTGCCCTGCGTCTGAACATGTTGAACACGGCCGCATTTGCCCTGGAGACGGTGCGGAGCGGCTCACCTGAGAACACCAAGTTGCTGCACAAGCTGGCGGAACACTATCTCGCCCGGGACATGCCTGACAAGGCGGCCGACGTCTACAATGACATTTGCAAGCAGGACAGCACGGATATCGATGCAGTGAAGGGATCGAAGGATGCCACGGCTCGTGCCTCAATGAAGAGGCAGAAGTGGGAAGAGGCCCAGAGTTTCCGTGATGTGATGAAGAGTGGTGATGATGCGGCGGATATTGAGGCGTCAAACAGGGCTGCCATGACGCGCGAACAGTTGCTTGAAAAGCTGGAGCGGCTTTCCGAGGAGTATGCGGCTGATAATCAGAATCTCAGACTGGTCAAGGAGGTTGCCGGCCTTTACGAGCAGCTTGAGGATTGGCCGAATGCTTACTCGTTTTTCAACTATGCGTATGAGCTGAGCAGCAAGGACGTAGCCTTGCAGAACAAGGCTGCGTATATGAAGGACAAGGCCGCTGAGTTTCAGCTCTCTTCGCTGAAGAAGGCGTACCAAGCCGATCCTGAGAATGCCGAACTGCGTGCCCAGTATGACACGATGCTTTCTGAGCGCACCGCCGAGCAGGTGAGCGAGGCCCAGACGCGCGTCGACAGAAATCCAACAGATCCGCAGCTGCGCTACGAGCTTGGTTTGGCGCTTTATAATTCGGGGAATTTCAGTGACGCCATTCCCCATCTTCAGCAGGCGACGCGCAACCCGCACATCCGAACCCGGGTGCTTCTCTTGTTAGGTAAGACGTTCAGGGCGAAGAACATGCACGACCTGGCCATCAAGCAGCTCTCCGATGCGTTGGCCGATTTGCACGCTATGGACGGAACAAAGAAAGAGGTTCTCTATGAAAAAGGGTTGATTCACCAAGACATGGGTGACGCTGTAGCGGCGTTGGAAAGCTTCAAGCAAATCTACGAGGTGGATTACGGATACCGTGATGTTGCCAAGAGAGTGGAGGATTCCTACACGGGTTAAACTCTAAGTTTTAAACTCCAAATACCAAACAATCTAATACGCCCCGTTACCTTTTATGGTGACGGGGCTTTTTCTTCCTCCTGACACCCGATACCTGTCCCCCGGTCTACTCCTTCATGCTATTGACGAACTCGCGCCACATCAGCCGGGTGATGTGGTACCTGATGAGGTCGTCGGGCTTGACGCCTGCCGGGTATTCGGGAAGTGGGGAGAAATTGGTTTCGCTGGCGAGATGGGCGCGCAGCAGGGCGTAGACGCCCGCTTCGATCTGGCTGGCGAGCATGTCCTTTTGGCTGGGGTCGGCCATGAATGAGATGGGGGGGGTTTCCGCCGGGGTATCACCCGGGCGGGAGAACCAGATGGCGATGGGGATGCGGGGTGTTTTGGCGCCACGAGTTTTTCCGATGGATGCCATGGTTTCGACCCGGACGACGTTGCCCGAGGCCTCGCTGATGAGTTGGGCGACTGTTTTCAGGGCGTCTTCGAGGGCTCCCTTATCCTCAAGGGTGGCGCCTGCGTGCAGGGTTAGGCGAATATCCCCGCTGGGATCCGGGTTCCAGGGGGGGAGGGTGGCGCTGAGTCGTTTGATGGCGGTCACGGCAAGAATGCGATCGGACTCGTCCGGGTTGGCAGTATCGATCACACGCTCCCAGGCAAGCCGTGCGCGTTGGAGTTCACCTTTGGTTTCGAGCAGGGTGGCGAGGGCCACCATGGCGGGTCCTCCCTTGTTACCCCAATTGCCGTATTCAGAGAGTGCCGGTGCGTGCAGCAGATTACCGGTGGGCAGCATTTCGGGTTTGGGTCGGACCGGCGTTGGCGGGGCCAGGGGGCGGGAAGTCGATGGATCCGCCGTCAGGGTGGCATTGATCGGTTTGGGCGGCGGGATATGGGGTCGGCTTTGCTCCCATTTTTGAGCTGTCTCGATTAACTCTTCCGGTGTCGGCGGTGTCGTGAAGTCCTTGTCGCGGGTGCCGACGAACCACATCAGGGCGGCCGCGAGCAGGCAGGAGATGATGGTGATGGGAAGGGGGATGCGCATTTTTTTGAGAAGTCAGGAAGCCGGGGGTCGAGGCGGGCTTTTATTCTACCCTGTGGGGTGGGATAACCTTACACAAAAAAGCCTCCCGTGACAGGAGGCTTTTTGAAAAATGAAGGCGGGTTTGAAGCTTGGCTGGCTTTACTCGCGCTCGGCGGCTTTGACAAGCAGGGCACGTTTGCCGACGCGATCGCGGAGGTAGTTGAGCTTGGCGCGGCGGACCTTGCCGCGGCGGGTGACCTCGATCAAGGCGACACGTGGAGTGTGCAGCGGGAACACGCGCTCGACGCCTTCGCCGGAGGAGATTTTGCGCACGGTGTAGGCGGCATTGATACCGCTGCCTTTTCTTGCGATACAGAGGCCGGCAAAGATCTGGATACGCTCTTTGCCACCCTCGACCACGCGGGCGTGTACTTTGAGGCTGTCACCGACCTTGAAGTCGGCGACGTCTTTGATCTGCTCCTTTTCGATTTTATCGATGATGTTCATGGCTAGAGTTGAGTTGGGAAAGAGTTTGGAAATGCTTTGGAA
>JARFRT010000366.1 GCA_029287105.1 Akkermansiaceae bacterium
GATGATGGGGGGGCCAAAGGAGATATTATCGACAAAGTGGCCGTCCATGACATCGAGGTGGAGCCAGTCGGCGCCGGCCTGGATGGCGCGGCCGGTTTCCTCTCCGACCCGGTTGAAATCGGCGGCGAGCAGGGAGGGGGCGATGACGCGATCGGTGTGGGGCCAATTCTTCATGCCTTGATTTTAGATGGCGGGCGGTTTTTTTGACAGGATTATCAGGATTAACCTGATTTTTTTTCCTGTTTTGCTATGGATACCCCATGGCAGATGACTTGGTGATGGATTTTCAGAGTGACGATTACTTTATGCAGCAGGCCTTGCGTGAGGCGCGCAAGGCGTATGAGGCGCAGGAAGTGCCTGTGGGTGCGGTGATCGTACGTGCCGGCCAGGTGATTGCGCGGTCGTGGAATCAGGTGGAAACGTTGAAGGATGCGACGGCGCATGCGGAGATGCTGTCGTTGACCTCGGCACAGTCGGCGGTGGGCGACTGGCGCTTGGAAGGGTGTACGCTCTATGTGACCAAGGAGCCGTGTCCGATGTGTGCGGGTGCGATTGTGCATTGCCGGCCCGAGCGGGTGGTATTCGGGTGTCCCGACACCAAGGCGGGGGCCGCCGGAGGGTGGATTAATTTGCTCGAATCGAATCCGCCGTTGAATCATCGCTGTGAGATCGCGTCCGGCGTGATGGGTGCCGAGTGCCTGGCGCTGCTGCAGAGTTTTTTCCGTGAGGCGAGGGAGCGGAAAAAGGAGGCGCGGAAAAAAATGACGGAGTAGGTGGATGCCGCCCGGGTCTAGCGGCCGAACAGCTGGGTCCAGTGGCGGTTGTGCTGGCCTAGTCCGATGCGTTGGTGGCCGGGGTTGAACAGGTTGCGGTGGTGGCCCGGCGAGAAGAACCATGCCCGGTTGGCGGCTTTGGGGTCGGTCGTCCCCATGTAGATATTTTCACCCGACGCGGAGGTGCCGAAGTTGTTGGCGCGGATGAACGGAGTTTTTTTGCCTGTGACGGGTGATTCGTGGGCGAAGAATGCAAGCGTTTCCATGTCCTTCGAGTGGTCCCGTCCTGCGGCGCAGAGGTTGGGGTCGATTTCAAGGGCGCTGAGGCCGGCGAGCAGTCGCATCAGGTTGGCATCTGCCACACCGACCCGTTCGGATTCAGGCAGTTTTTCCTTGGCTGCGGTTTTGCGATTGTTCGCCATGACTCTGAGTCCCTTGCGGTCGACGCCTGAGAGGGCTCTGACGGTCTCGTCT
The DNA here is from genome assembly GCA_029287105.1 of Akkermansiaceae bacterium. Taxonomy (GTDB): domain Bacteria; phylum Verrucomicrobiota; class Verrucomicrobiia; order Verrucomicrobiales; family Akkermansiaceae; genus Oceaniferula. The sequence continues at coordinate 1,248 of JARFRT010000366.1, forward strand.
TCCTCGTGGTGGATTTGGGTTTCAGATGTTTCTTGATATGGGATGATGGCGGCTTTGATCAGAGCGTCGCGAAAGCCAGCGATGGCGAGGATGGATACCCGTTCCTTCATAAGGCTGTCGTCAGCTGTTGCCATGATTGTTTGAACGTTAGGAAGCAGTAGGGTGCGCAGTTCATCCAGGGCAGGCATGCCTGTTTTTTGGAGGGCAACTTTCATCGGGCCGTCACCGAGATTCTGGAGGGCGGCGAGTTTTTTGCGAAGGTCACGGATTCGGGATTGATGGTGACGGCCATTGCTGACCGCGTTTTTTGCGGCGCTCCGGAGATGGGATATGTATTTCTCCATCTTAACAGGCCATACGCGTTCGACCTGCTTGTAGAGTGCCGTGACCTCGGCATTGGGGAGGTCATCGACAGCCTGGTAAACCCCGGACAAATCGGCACCGCTATTGATGCGCGCTTGCAGGGCGGCCAGAAGTTCTCCGCCAGAAGACGCCGCCTGCAAGGGAAGCAGGGTGGTAATGATCAGTAGGCCGCTGATGAGATAAGAAACTTTCATGGGGTCGTTGCTCCGGAAGCGAGGCCAACATGGATCCATCTCAAAAAAAAACAAGGAGAGCAACTGCTGCTCTCCTTGTTTTTGTGAGGGGTTGCGTCCGTGTATCAACGGCAGGCTCTCATATTTCCATAGCGCGAGCGTAGTGAAAAGGCTGTCTCTTATACACATCTGACGCTGCCGACGAATACCAACGCGTGT
>JARFRT010000396.1 GCA_029287105.1 Akkermansiaceae bacterium
GTCCTCCGTTTTTCGCGGCGTAAATGGTGGTGGGTTTGGCGACGAGGAGATGGACAGGGTGATCGATGTGTTTGTTGAGATAAACGACGTCGGGATCGTTATCGAGCCGTGACTTTTGCGGTGCCGCAGACAGGGAGGATAGGGAGGAAACGGCGAGGGTAAGGAGGGCGGCGAGTTTCATGATGGAGTGTGGCGAAAATTACGGGGGAAGTGGCGAAGCTGCGCCTTCGACGTGCCGGGCGGCATTTCTATTCAAACAAAATGGGCTATGGGAGGATTGTCAGGATGCGGGCATTGTGAGGGTGGCGCGGCAGCCACCGCCGGGGAGGTTTTCGAGCTTGGCGGAGCCATCATGCAGTTGTGCCGCCTCATGGACGAGGGGCAGGCCGAGTCCGGTGCCTTTGTAGTCGCTGCCGGGGCGGGGCAGTGAGTAGAAGTGTTCGAAGCTGCGATCCACGGCATAGTCGGGGAGGCCCGGGCCCTGGTCGTCGACATGGAGCACGGCGTCGTTGTCCACACGGGCGAGCTGCAGGGTGATGGTTCCGCCGTCGGGCGAGAATCCGATGGCATTATCCAGCAGGTTGCCGATGGCGAGTTTGATGACCATGGCATCACCGGTGAGCTGGATATCCTGTTCGAGTCGGGTATCCAGAGTGAGTTTGTTTTCCTTGAGGCGTGGCCGGGTTTCCTCGGCGAGTTCACGGCAGAGCTGGGTCAGGTTGTATGGGCGCCGATGTTCGAGGTGGGGTTTGCGTTCCAGTTCGGCGAGTTGGAGCAGGTCGCGGACGAGGCTTTCGCTGCGGGCGCTTTCGCGACGGATGTTACCGAGGAACTGTTTTCTTTTTTCCACGGGCATCTCCTCCTCGAGCAGTTCGGCGGCGCCGCGGATGGCGGCCAGGGGGCTCTTGAGTTCGTGGGTGAGGGTGGAGACATAGTTTTCGACGTAACGGCGGCCTTCGAGGGTTTCGCGCATGTCATGGAGGGCCTTGCCCAGGGTGTTGACCTCGCGTCCCTTGCCGAGGTAGGGCATGGGCGCGCGTGCGCCCCGACTGATGGATTGGGCGTAGTTGGTGAGGCGTCCGACCGGCTGGAAAAGCCAGATGAAGACCGCGCCGGTGAGCAGGATGACGCCGCCACCGATAAGAATGGTGGCGGTGAGGATGTCGCGACGTCGGTGGGTGATGAAATTCAGCACGTCCTTCTGGGGTTTGTAGACGGTGAGCACGGCGATGGTCCGGCCATTTGATTTGACCGGTGCGGCGACGTAGAGAATCGAGGAATCCGGGTCGTTTTCATCCTGGCGTGACGACCGGGCACCGTACTGCCCTGCGAAGGTGCGCATGACATCATTGGAGCGGGACAGGTCCTGGCCTTCGCGCCGGGCGTTGTTGGAGTCGAAGATCACCCGGCCTTGGTCGTTGGTGAGGTAGGCGTTCAGACCGATGGTCGTCTTGGTGTGATGGTGGATTTTTGCCTCGAGTGTGTGCTGTTGTGCATGGGCAAAGGCGTCACGCAGAATTTGCTGATCGGTTTTTCCCTCCTTGATCTGGCTTTCGATCATGCCGGCCATGACATGGGCGGTATCGACCATGACCTCCTCGGTGGCCTGGAATGTCTGCGCCTCTACATCGTCGAGCAGATAAACGATCAGCCGGTAGAAGCCGAAGCCGATGATCAGGGCGAGGAAAAAGAGGGTGACGCGTGTTAATCTCATATGTCCTTTCAGCGGGGGGTGATATGGCGACAGGGTGAGGTTTAAACGGATTCGGGATTGAGTGTGTATCCGAGGCCGCGGCGTGTTTCGATCGGATCGTTGCCATCGGGGGATTGCGCGCGGATTTTCGCGCGGAGCGACTTGATGTGGGCGTCCACGGTCCGGTCCATGGCGGATCCGGGGTCGTCCCAGGCCTTGATGAGGAGTTGCTCGCGGGAGAAGATCCGGCCTGGTTGGCTCATCAGGGCGGCAAGCAGTTTATATTCGTAGGCGGTGAGGTTCAGGGGAGTGCCGTGGCAACTGATGGTCATGGCCGACGGGTCATGAAGCAGGGTGCCCTTGGCGGAGCTGCTTTCCTTGGCGACGGCTGTGGGCTGGTTCGAGGTGCGGCGGAGGATGGCCCGCACACGCGCGGCCACCTCGCGCGGGCTGAAGGGTTTGGTGACATAGTCATCGCCGCCGAGTTCGAGCCCGAGGATGCGGTCGATCTCGGAGTCCCTGGCGGTGAGGAAAAGGATGGGGAGGCTCGAAGACTTCCTGATTTCGCTGCAGAGGTCGAACCCTGACATGTCGGGCAGGCCGACGTCGAGGATGGCGAGGTCGAAGGGGTTGTGGAGTTTTTTCAGGGCTTCACCGGCGGTGGTGGTGTGGCAGACCTCGAGGTGTTCGGTTTCCAAGGCGTAGACCAAGGTGTCGGCGATGGACGTTTCATCTTCTACGAGCAGGATGCGGGGCATGGGGTGGAGTGTAGGAACGAAACCCTGAATTCCAAACCCCAAATATGAGATAAACCGCTGGACAGGGACGTGGTTGGCCCCTAGTTTGCCCGCGAATTACCAGAGAAACCAACTTATGAAAAAGAACAACATCACCTCCGTTTTTGGAGTTATCGGGCTCGCCGGCCTCATCAGCTTTACCGGTGCAGCCTCTGTCCATGCCCAGGCTCCCGTTCCTGGGATCCCCCCCGTAGCCCCCGCAGGTCCTAAGTTGACGGACGCGGAGGTCAAGAATATCAGCTCGTATGTGCTCGGTCTGCAGTCGTCCAGCCGTTTTGCCGGATCCGGGCTTACCGCGGATGACATTGATCCGGCAGCTGTCCTCAAAGGATTCCTTGCCGGGCTCAAGGGTGACAAGCCCGAGTATCCGGAAGCCAAGCTCCGTGCCGCCATGGAGTCGCTTGGCAAAGAGATCCAAGGCCGCGAAGCCAAAAAGGGTGAAGCCAACCTTGCTGCCGGTAATGCATTTCTTGCAGAAAATGCAAAACGCAAGGGCGTGATCACTAATCCCAGCGGGATGCAGTATGAGGTGATCAAGAAGGGCAGCACTAAAAAATATGTTGCCCCAGCCAATGGCGCCGCCGACGCCGGCACCAAGTTCATGGTGCACTACCGTGGCACGCTGATCGATGGCACCGAGTTTGACAAGTCGCCCGAGGGTCAGGCGTTTCCGATGACGCTTCAGGTGATTCCCGGTTTTAAGGAGGCGCTGACCACCATGCCCGTGGGTGCCAAGTGGAAGTTGTTCCTGCCTGCGGCCCTCGCTTATGGTCCTCGTGCTGCCGGTCCCAAGATCGGTCCTAATAGCGCGTTGATTTTCGAGCTTGAGCTTGTGGAGATCCAGGCGGCCCCTGCGCCAGTGCCTGCGCCGCCCGTTCCTGCACGTCCGAAGGCCAGTGCCGTCACTCCCCCTGTGGAGATTCACGTTCCCGCTGTGCCCAAGAAGGCTGAAAAAGCCAAATAATCGGGAGTTGCAACGCAACACGTTTTCTACAAGGCTGTCGGACAGAATCCGGCAGCCTTTTTTTTGGGCTTTGTCGGCAATCCAAACAACCCCCACTGACCCATGACACCTCTTACCTACTACGGCCACTCCTGTTTTTCTGTCGAGATTGCGGGAAAAAAGATTCTCTTCGACCCTTTCATCTCACCGAACCCCCTGGCCCAAGGGGTCGATATCGAGGGTATTGATGCGGATTACGTCCTTATTTCGCACGGCCATGAAGACCACGTGGCGGACGCGGCGGATATCCTCAAACGAACCGGAGCGATGCTCATTTCCAATTTTGAAATTGTCACTTGGTTCGGTCAGCAGGGGTTTTCGAACGGTCACCCGCTCAATCACGGGGGCAGTGTTGAGCTGCCCTTTGGCAAGGTCAAGTATGTCAATGCGGTGCATTCATCCGTTTTGCCCGATGGCACGTACGGTGGTAACCCGGGTGGATTTGTCATCGAATCCGCCCAGACAAATTTCTATTTTTCGGGTGACACGGCGTTGACCTATGATATGAAGTTGTTAGGCGAGTTTCATGAGCTCGACTGGGCGGTGCTCTGTGTCGGTGATAATTTCACGATGGGTCATGCCGATGCCGCCATTTGTGCCGAATGGGTTGGGGTGAATCAAGTTGTGGGGACCCACTTCGACAGTTTCCCCTACATCGAAATTGATCACGCCGCTGCCATGGCTTCCTTTGCTGAGAAGGGGGTCGATCTTCACCTTCCAGCCATTGGCGACACACTCCAACTGAATACCTCACACTAGAATAATGTATCGCACCGGAATAGGATATGACGTCCACCAATTTGCCGAAGGCCGCCCGCTGGTCCTCGGTGGTGTGGAAATTGCGCACAGCCATGGTCTGGCGGGTCACTCGGATGCTGACGTGCTTTGCCACGCAATTGCTGACGCGTTGTTAGGATGTATGGGGCTGCCCGATATCGGGCACTATTTCCCGCCAGGCGACGACACCATTGAGGGGATTTCCTCCTTGAAAATTCTCGAGAAGTGTCGCGATCTCGGTGAAGAACGGGGTGTGGTGATCCAGAATGTCGACTCGTCGATGATTGCGGAGGCGCCCAAGGTGCTGCCGCATGCGGAAGCGATGAAAAAGAATATTGCCACGGCACTTGGCATTAGCACGGGGCAAATCGGGATCAAGGCGACGACCAATGAGACCATGGGTTTTGTAGGGCGCAAGGAAGGGATCGCCGCCCTCGCGTCCGCCATGATTTTCCTGCCCGATTGATACGAAGCACCCGATGATGGCCAAAATCCCTGACCTACCCGAAGAAGAACGCCCTCGCGAGCGGCTTGCCCGGCTTGGGGCCGCTGCCATCAGTGATGCTGAGTTGCTCGCCATTTTTTTCCGTGTGGGAGTCAAGGGGGCAAATGCCATCGAAGTCGGGCGAAAACTCCTCCATAAGCACGGCAGTCTGACCGATCTTGGCGGATTGAGCGTGAAAGAGCTGTCCAAGGAGCATGGGCTTGGTCCCGCCAAGGCGGCCCAGTTGATCGCCGCCTTTGAATTGGGAGCCCGTTGTGCCAACGAGAAAATGGCCCGGGTGCCGATGAATAGCGCGGAGGCGATTTATGAAGTGATGGCACCGCGGCTCGGCCACGAGCGCAAAGAGTATGTCCTGATCGTCCTGTTGGATAGTAAGTTGCGTGCCACCCGGACGATTGAACTGAGCAGGGGCAATGCTGACACGGCACTCTGCGAGCCACGCGATGTGCTGCATCACGTCATCATCAATCAGGCGACCGCATTTGTGTTGGTTCACAATCATCCATCGGGCGACCCCGGCCCGAGTCGGCAAGACCTTGTGTTAACCCAAAAAATACGTGAAGCCTGTGAGATCGTGCGCGTTCGTTTTGTGGATCACATGATCATTGGTCGGCCGTCGGACGCTTACAAGAGCCCGTACTATTCCTTTGCGGCGGCCGGGGTGCTGGCTTGATTGCCCTCCTGTGCAACGGGTTGTCCGGATGCTTGCCATTCATTGAATCCGCCTTCGAGGTGATAGAGGGTGCCGAAGTTGTTTTTCTTGAGTATTTCGAGGGACTGGCCGCTGCGGTTGCCGCTGCGGCAGTGGAGGATGTAGGGAACGTGGTTGTTGAGTTTGGCGATATTACGGGCGAAGTCGGGCGACTTGAAATCGACGTTGATGGCACCCTTGATATGACCCTTGGCGAACTCCGCGGGTGTGCGGACATCGAGAATGTTGATCTTGGGGTTTTTCCGGATGATTTTCCCCGCAGCCTTGCTGTCGACCGGCTTGACCACCCATTCGTGGCATGGTTTGCCGGGCTGGCATGCGCCTTGGGTGGGTGATTTTGTGCATGAGATGACGGAGACCAGAGGGATGATTAAGAGGATGGGGAGCATACGCATGGGGCGACAATAGAGGGGGCCTGGTGGAAGATCAAGGCAAAGAGGCGGGCGCTGGAGTCGTTGTCATGGTGGCCACAACATGGAGGCCACAAAAATAGGATCACCCCAGCCGGTGCAGCGTGTCGACCTGCGTGTCGGTCGTGGAAAAAAACATGGCCATATTCCGGCGGGCATGGTGGGATGGGACGAAGGTAACGATTATGAAAATACGGGAAGCACCACTCATCTTATTTATTTCCTTTCTCTGGATGTCTGCCTCGGTGGCGAAGTCACCCAATATCGTATTTATCCTTGCTGATGATCTTGGCTACGGTGAGCTGGGGTGTTATGGGCAGGAAAAAATCAAGACCCCCCATGTGGATCAGTTGTCCCGTGAAGGGATGAAGTTTACCCAGCACTATTCCGGGGCGCCCGTCTGTGCGCCGGCCCGCTGCGTGCTGATGACAGGTAAGCATCTGGCCCATGCCGAGATCCGCGGCAACCGTGACTCCGGCAACGGCAGGAAATTTCCCGGCCAGTGGCCGATTGCGGCGGAGGCGCGCACGATTGCCGAGGTGTTGAAGGGAAGGGGGTATGTGACCGGGGCATTTGGCAAATGGGGTCTCGGGCCCGCAGGATCGACCGGTGATCCTAACAGGCAAGGGTTTGATCGTTACTATGGTTTTATTTGCCAGCGCAATGCGCACAGCTATTACCCGCCCTATCTTGACAGCGATGGCGAGGAGATCGCGATTAATAAAAACCCGGTCCCTGGCCACCGGCAAAAGAAGGTAGGGGAGATTGTGGCAGACGATTGCCGCGATGAAAATTACGCGGCGGACCTGATCCTTGCCGAAGCTCTCAAATTCATCGATGCGAACAAGGACCATTCCTTTTTCCTCTATCTGCCGTTTGTTGAGCCGCATGTTGCGATGCATCCGCCTCAGGAGTGGGTGGATCGTTACCCGCGGGAGTGGGACGAAAACCCCTACCGAGGCAATCGTGGCTACATCCCGCACCCGCGTCCGCGCGCGGGGTATGCCGCGATGATCTCTGACCTTGATGAGCATGTGGGTGCTGTTATGGGTCGGTTGAAAAAACACGGACTCGAGGGCGATACCATTGTGATATTCACCTCCGATAATGGAGCGACCCATGACGTGGGCGGGGTGGATACCGTCTTTTTTAATTCGGTCGGCGGCTTGCGGGGGCGCAAGGGGAGTTGTTACGAGGGTGGCCTCCGCGTCCCCTGTGTGGTGAAATGGCCGGGCAAAGTGAAGCCGGGCAGTAGCAGCGACGTGCCTTGTTATTTTCCCGACTGGTTTCCGACGCTTATGGAGATGGCATCGGGTGATTCACAGAAGGAAAAACTCGATGGTCTTTCGCTTGTCCCTGTACTCAGTGGGGGCAAGCTGGCCAGGCGTGACGAGCCCATGATCTGGGAGTTCAATGGTTACGGCGGAATTGTGGCGCTTCGGGACGGTAAATGGAAAGCGCTCCGAGCTGGGCTGAATAGTAAAAACAAACCCGGCGACTGGGAGCTTTATGATCTTGATGCCGACCCGAAAGAGCAAAATGATTTGGCCAAAAAATACCCTGAACGTGTGCGGCGGCTTGAAACAATGTGGCTCGAGACCCGCATTGTGGAGCCTGATTTTCCGATTCCCCGGGTTGATGAAAAGTAAGGAGATGCCGCTGGGGGGGCGGGCTTATGGCCCCGGGACGGCACTATTGGCCGGGTTGGTGTTATTTTGCATTGGAAAATCCCCGGTGGGGAATTACCATCCCCGGCATGCCTGAAATTCATCCGACTGCGATTGTGAGTGAGAAGGCACGTCTTGCCGAGGACGTGACGGTTGGGCCGTTTGCAATCATTGATGCCGGGGTGGAACTCGGCCCTGGATGCACGGTGAGTGCCCAGGCATGGATTACGGGCGGCACGCTGATGGGTGTGGGCAATTCTATCGGATACGGTTCGATTATCGGGGCCGACCCGCAGGATGCCTCGTTTGATCCTGCCACGGAATGTAATGTTGTAATCGGCAACCATAACCGCATCCGTGAGTATGTGACGATCCACCGGAGCGCATCAGCCGGAGGCAGCACGACGGTGGGGGATTCCAATTTTTTGATGACTGGTGTGCACCTCGGGCACGATGTCCAGATGGGGAGCCACAATAACCTGGCAAACAACGTCTTGCTGGCGGGTCATATTATGTTAGGTGATTATGTTTTCCTCGGTGGCGGCGGTGGGTTTCATCAGTTCATCCACATTGGTGATTATGCGATTGTCCAGGGTAATGCCGTGGTCAGCCGGGACGTGCCGCCATTTTGCATGGCGCATGGGCGCAACGAGTTGGCGGGGCTCAATGTGATTGGGCTGCGGCGTGGCGGATTCACTCCAGAGGAGAGGCTGGACATCAAACGCGCCTATCAACTTCTTTTCCGCGGTGGCGGAAATATGTCCGAGGCCTTGGCGGAAGCCGATGAAACCGAATGGACGGCGGGGGGACGGAAATTGTTGGACGCGGCACGCTCGCCCTCGCGCAAGGGACTGATGTCGCGCTAGTTTGCCCTTGGATCATCACCGCCATGGGCACGGTGGAAATGAAAACCTCCGGCGGTCGCCGGGCCCGGATAGCGCCGGCGCGTGCTTGCTACCGCGACCGCTTGTATTTCAGGATACCATCGCCGATGCCCTCGGCCACCGACTGGCGGAACCAGGCTTTTTTCATCCGGTCACGTTCGCGGCGGTTGGTCACAAAGCCGCACTCGACCAGGATGGCGGGGTGCTTGGAGTGGCGGATGACGTAGAACCGGGCGTACTTCACGCCGCGGTTCGGGGTGCGGAGGTTGCGCATGATCGATGACTGCACATGCTGTCTCTTATACACATCTGACGCTGCCGACGAATACCAACGCGTGT
>JARFRT010000195.1 GCA_029287105.1 Akkermansiaceae bacterium
GCGCCTCCCGCCCCAGCGAGGTTACGAGCACCTTTTACCGATAATCATCGTTTTATTCCACTCTATCCCCGAAACCGACTGACATCTTCTTGCTCTTTTCCCGATCAACTCTCCTCAATCACTCAATTTTTACCAATTAGACCATGGCACGCGACATCATCATCCTCGAATGCACGGAAGCAAAGGCTGAAGGAAAGCCCACTTCCCGCTACACATCCACGCGCAACAAAAAAAGCCTCAACACTCCAGGTCGACTGGAAAAGGTGAAGTATAACCCCTTCTTGCGCCGTCGCACCCTCCATCGCGAGATGCGCTAGACCTGTATCCATCAGCACACTGAACAACCTATTTTTTATCATGTCCTCAATATCTACTCCTAAGAACAAGGAACGTCGGATCTCCTTCTGGAAGGCTAACCGCCCTATGCCGCACCGCCGTCATGACATTCCAGAAGCCGAAGTTGACTATAAAAACGTAGAGCTTCTTGCCAAGTTCACCACCGAAACAGGCAAGATCCTCCCACGTCGTGTCACGGGCGTTTCTGCCAAGCTGCACCGCAAGATTACCCGCTCGATCAAGCGTGCCCGTGCATGCAACCTGCTCGGATAATCCGCAGTTGAGTCAACCGGGAATGGATCCCCAAGTGATCCGATTCTTATAGAATTTCCAAGCCTGTCCGATGAAAAACGGGCAGGCTTTTTGCTTTATCTATCTTCCTCTATTTGTCGTTGCATAACGCTCTATTTACGATCACAGACTCGCGGTCGACCCTGCCATGAAGGAACTTAAAGACACACAGAATGAGTTTGATGATCGCAATATCGCCATCGATCGTGTCGGCGTAAAAGCCCTGCGTTTTCCGCTGGAGGTACGCAACAAGGACGGCAGCACCCAGCGGACCGTCGCGACCACTGCGCTCGCCGTGGATCTTCCTCATCACTTCAAGGGCACCCATATGAGCCGCTTCGTGGAGGTGCTGAACTCACACGGGAACTGCCTCGATGTGCGTGAAATGACGGCCATTCCCGACGAGTTGCTGGGCCGGCTCGACGCGCGTAAGGCCCATGTCGAGTTTCGTTTCCCATTCTTCCGCAGCAAACCCGCGCCCGTAACTCGAATGCCTGGCGTGATGGACTATGAGGTGGTCTTTGAATCGGAGTCCGACATCGAAGGAAACAACGATTTCGTGCTCACCGTCATCGTTCCCGTGGCGACGCTCTGTCCGTGTTCCAAGGCCATCAGCGACCGCGGTGCCCACAACCAGCGCGGCACCGTCACCTACTCGGTCCGTTTCAAGGAGCCTATCTGGATTGAGGATTTGATCGACCTCGTGGAGTCCTCGGCAAGTTGCGAACTCTACAGTCTGCTGAAAAGGCCGGACGAAAAAGCGGTGACCGAGCGGGCTTATGACAACCCGGTATTTGTCGAGGACCTGGTGCGTAACATCGCCGCCCGATCCAATGCCCAGGAAAACATCATCTGGTACCGGGTCGAAGCAGAGAATTTCGAGTCGATCCACAACCACAATGCCTACGCCGTGGTCGAAAAGGCGAGGTAGAGGGGGAGGGGGATTCTTTTCTGCGTGATTGGTTTTCAAAAAAACAGGCGTGTCATTTTTTTGAGACTGCAGTAGACAGGAGGCATGTCAGACGACTCCTACCTCCGCCGCCCCTATCTCACGCTTCCTGGTGCCACCGGCATGCCGGACGTCCGTGAGATTCTCGCCCGTATGCCCGATGAGCAAAAACATCGTTTTGAATCATCGGGAGAATTTATCCGCCGTCTCGCCTTCCGTATTTCCAAATGGCGTGAGGGGCTTCCCGCAGACGAGGAGCCTGCGATTTTTGCCCTGATGTCCACTGGTGACGCTGTCGAGGTGCACACCCTGGGTGAAGACGGTCACTCCAGTGTGGTGGTGGAGGGTTTCCTCAATGGTTCGCCTTGTATGTTCATCAGTCATCAATCGAGCTTCCAGGTGGTGTGTTACACACGGAAAATCGAGGAGGAAAAACCACGGCGAAAGATCGGGTTTTACGTGGGAGGCGAGGAAATCGAGGCATAGGGCGGCAGGAACAAGAAGGCTGGGTGCTCGGCGCTTTACTCCGGCCGGCAGCCTCTGCTGCCCGGCAAGATAGCCGGAATCCATCTTCGCTTTTCAGAGGAACCTGGCCAGATACCATAACAGCACAGGCGCAGTCATGATCGAAAATAAAATGATAATACCACGAATCATGGTTTGGTGATAGGTTGATATTCTACTCATGTTCAATTTTTTAATCGTATTTCGGTCGGGGTCACCCATGCGGGGGGGGATTCGATGGTCACGGCAAAAACCGGGAGCCGGACCGTGGCGCGATCGTGTTGACACAGCAGAATGGTTGCGACGCAAGCAATGGATACGGGTCCCAGACCCCCTGGCAACAATGGTCGCAAGATCCATTCTTGCCGCAACATCCTGTCATCCGAGGTATTTTCAGACAGAAGATTGCCTTTTCGGCGTTTAAGTGAATAGTAATCACCACGCATGACAGACCTACTTATTGCACCCGCCCGCGAAAGCGGCTGTGACGATCTCGACGCCCTTGCCGGCGTCGTCCAGACGGCCGCCGAACAACAGCGTTCACCGGTCGACGATATCCTCGATTCGGGAACCATCGACGAGGAACCATATCTTGCCGCTCTTGCAGAAAAGACGGGGATGGAATGGGTTTCCAGCATCCCTGAATTTGAGAAGGTGGTGCCGCTGCGCGCAGCCTGTGGCCCCCGTGTCGCCCTCGCCTACCGCCTGCTGCCGATGGAGTTGGAAGGGGACGGGGAGAACCAAAGCCTGGTTTTGCTGACCTATGACCCCCTCAACCTGGTGGCCCGCCAAGCCGCTACCCAGCAGATCGCGCTTCCCATTGTCTGGAAAATGGCGTCACGCCGGCGGATCCACGAGTCGCTCCGCAAACTCTACGGGGTCGGCGCGGACACCTTTGAGCAGATTCTCGAAGGCCGTGACCTCGATTACGACAATCTTGAAAATGCGGATGAGGCCAATGTTATCGATGCCGATGAGGACGAGGAGGCCAGCGTGGTTAAATTTGTCAACCAGATCATCCGTGAAGCCCTCCAGCAGCGCGCCACCGATATCCACGTCGAGCCCTTGCATGACAACCTGCGCATCCGCTACCGCATCGATGGTCTGCTGGTTGATGTCACCGTGCCCGATAACATCAAGGCCCTGCAGAGCTCGGTGATTGCCCGCCTGAAAATCATGGCGCATCTCGATATTGCCGAGCGCCGCCTGCCGCAGGACGGACGGATCAACCTGCAGTTCGAAGGCGGAGGGATCGATGTGCGGGTCGCGACCGTGCCGACGGTCGAGGGTGAGAGCGTCAGCTTACGACTGCTCAACCAGGAGAAATTCACCATCGCCAAATTGCAGCTTGAGCCATTTGTGCAGGACAAGATCGAGCAACTGCTGAAGCTGTCCAACGGGATTTGCCTGATCACCGGCCCTACTGGATCGGGAAAGTCGACCAGTCTGTACTCCTTTCTGAGTGAGGTGAACTCACCGGATACCCGGATCGTCACCATCGAGGATCCTGTGGAGAACAAGCTGCCCGGAGTGATGCAAATTGCCGTTAAATCCGAGATCGGCCTTACCTTTGCCAGCGGCCTGCGTTCGATTCTCCGGGCCGATCCCAACATTGTGATGATTGGTGAGATCCGTGATCTTGAGACGGCTGAAATCGCCATCCGGGCATCACTGACCGGTCACCTCGTGTTCAGCACCCTGCACACCAATGATGCCATGGGCGGGATTAGCCGACTTATCGATATGGGGGTCGAGCCATTCCTTCTTTCAGCCTCGGTCCGCGCGTTCCTCGCCCAGCGCCTTGTGCGCCGTCTTTGTCCCAGTTGTAAAAAACCGCACGAACTGACCGCGTTTCAGCGTGAGGAGTTGGGGATTCCCGACCACATTACCGGCCAATGCTACGATGCTGTAGGCTGCGATCGCTGCCGCAACACCGGCTTTAGTGGCCGGTTCGCCATTTACGAGGTTGTTCTGCTGACCGAGGAAATGCAGGATCTGATCGTGCGAGGGGAAGACAGTCGCAAGCTCCAGGAGCAGTCGTACAAGGATGGCTACGTCCCGATGCGCGAGTATGGTTGGCATAAGTGTATGGCGGGGCAAACAACCCTTGAAGAGGTTATCTCCGTTACCAGTGCCGAACTTTGTTAGTTGGTAGCCTTTCCTATGTTCTTTCCTTTATTTCAAACACGCATCAGTATTTATGGCAGTATTCACCTATAAGGCACTCGACAAGGCCGGAGCCGTTAGTCACGGCGAGATCACAGCGGGCGATCGTCCCGAGGCACTGAAGGTGTTGGGGAAACGCGGGCTTCAGCCAGTCAAGCTCACCGCGACATCGGTTGCGAAGGAGGGTAAGCCCAAACCGGGCGAAAAGTCGTCTCGATCTGCGGCGAAAGCAGCAGCGGGAGGCAAGGATGCTCCGGTTGGCACCGACGGCTTAGTCAAGCTTAAGCGGTCTGAGGTCGTACTTTTTACCGAAGAGCTTAGTGAGATGTTAGGGGCGGGGCTTCAGCTCGAGCCTGCGTTGAAATCGATGGAAAACCGTGAGGAGTTGGGTGCGCTCAAGGATGTTTCCCGTGCTGTGCGCCAGTTGGTTCGTGACGGGGCAAGTTTTTCTTCCTCGCTGCGTAAGGTCAGCACCAGCTTTGGCCCGCTCTACTGCAGCCTCACGGCAGCCGGTGAAGCGAGCGGCGCGCTGGACACGATTCTCAAGCGCCAGGCGCACTATCTCAAGACCTTGCAGGAGTTGCAAAGCAAGGTGACACTCGCTCTGATCTATCCGGCATTTCTTGTGCTGGCAGGTATCGGTGTGGGGATCATCTTTGTGACGAAGCTGATTCCCCAGTTGACGGATCTCATTTCCAGCACCCCTGGCGGGAAGATTCCATTGGGCGCAAAAATTCTGATAGGCACCAGTGATTTCTTTCAAGAATGGTGGCTGGTGCTTCTGCTTACCATCCTGGGGGGCTCCCTTGTTTTCAAGGCCTGGAAAGATGCTGAGTCGAACAGACTCACCTGGGACCGGATCCAGCTCAAGCTGCCGTTGATCGGTAAAGTGATCGAATCGCGATTTTACGTCCAGTTTCTTGAAACCCTCGCCAACCTCGTGGGCAATGGCTTGCCTCTGCTGCGCTCCCTTGAAT
>JARFRT010000072.1 GCA_029287105.1 Akkermansiaceae bacterium
GAATACACGGAAGTATTTCCAGGCGAAGCCTGTCTTACTTGGTATTTGGAGTTTGGTTTTTGGAACTTATCCCCCCTTGGTCTTTGGAGTTTCAAACTTAGAGTTTGAAACCGTTGCGTCTTGACTACGGGGCTGGAAGCCCCGGTCACAGGCCCGGCCACGCCCGCCACTACTCCTCCTCACCAGCCTCGGGAGGATTGATCGAGGGCACGATCTTCGCGGCGTCGGTAAGGTGGCGGATCTCGTTCGGCACTTTTTCGCCGACCCAGACCCGGCGTTTCCCCTCGCCATCCACGGATGCCATGTGATAACGCCAGCGACCATCGCCAATGGCCTCAACCGACACCGTATAAACTCTCTGCCCTGACTTCGGCGTAAAGATCTGGTCAACTTGTTTCATCGCCAGAAAAACATCCCCACGGTTATCACCCAGGGTATCGTTGACCGATGATCGGAAACCCTTGGCCAACTCGCCCCTGTCACGGGAAAGATCGGGCACGGTGATCTGCACTGAGCCATCCTCTAGATCCTCGGATTTGGACGACCTGGCTTCCAGCTCCTGGATCTTCTGTAACGACTGCGCCCATGCCTTCTGCACCACCGCCTTTTCCTGATCGGTGATCTGCAAGAGTTTCTCCATCTCTCCATCCCGGCTGAACAAATCCTGCCCCGCCGAGCGGGTTCCGCCAGCCAGGCTGAGTTCCCGGATCAACGCAGCCGGCACGGAGAGCAACCTAGAATCTTGTCCCGACTCGGAAAACTCAGGAGCCGCCCCTCCTCCAAGATCCTGGTCCGGGCGACGACTGGCTCCGAAATCCACGTGGGAACCCACACCCGATCTCGCCGACCTCGCCTCGTCGTCAGATTCCCCTGGGCTCGACTGATCCGACTGGTTTTTCAGTGGAAGGAAGTGCCCAAGCACCACGCCAACCACCAAACAAACCGCTCCTATTAATATCGTTTTCGTCATCACTGCTATTATCAACGGCCGCCAATATGAATCCTCCATCACCCATGGCAAGAAAAGAACAAGCGTCCGCAGGACTCGGCTTGGATTGCGGGCTTGGATTGCTACTTCATTTTGGGAACCACGGAAGGTACGGAATACACGGAAGGGCTTGGGTTGCTACTTCATTTTCAACCGCGAAAGAAGACGAAATGCGCGAAAGGAAGACTTGGATTGCGGGCTTGGGTTGCGGGCTTGGGTTGCAGGCTTGGGTTGCCGAGGGACAGGAGTGTCCCTCCTCCCTAGTAGAGCGTCACAATTGAGTTGTTGGGTAAAGATTGTGGAGTTGAATGCGTGCGTCTTCACAAGAGAAGTGCCATTTGGTTTTGCATCTGGCATTATTACGTTTGTTAACCCCGAGAAGCAGGCGTGATTGGAACTCCCCGATGTCGTCAACACGATCTGGTAAGCAGGTTCTCGTCATAGCCGCGATTTCAGTCTCGGCAATGTTAAGCCAACTGCCGTGCTTTGGGCTATGATGTCTTTCAAAGCACTCCGCAATTCGACGGGCCTTTCCCGGCTCAAAGGCTTTATAGAGTGAACTCTCAGCATGAATGTTGAGATTATCCTCCACTAGGATGATCTTCTCCGCCTCGGGAAACATCTCGGTGGCGATATACTCCAGGACACGGGCGTAGTCGATGGCGGTGCGCCTCCCGTCTTCTCCGAAGCGGATTTCGCGGCGACCCTCAAGCGGGGCATAAACCATAAATGCCGCTGCGCTTCCAAGGCGAATATATTCGTTGTCATAGCGTTGCGGGGCCCCCGGTTTCATCGCAAGTGGGCTCACGGTGTGCGCGACGAGTTGCTTGGTGAACTCGTCCAGACAGACTAACGGACGTCTGGGGTTACGAGGTCGGTGATAGACCTCGAGGACGTCCTCCATCGCCGCTACAAACTCGGCGTTAGACTTTGGGGCAATGCACCAGCATTCTTTTAACCAAGGTTTAAGTTCGTTTTTTTTAGCTCCCTGCGGATAGTTTCACGGCTGACGCTTCCAACAACATTCATTTCCACAAGTTTGTTAGCTAAAAGGTCCAGAGTCCAGCGAGCACAACCCTCCGGGGCATCGGAACAGGCCAGTTTGACGAGCTGGGCCTGTTCATACCCGCCGAACTTTTTGACTCGCGAGGGCGAGGTCTGGGGCTGTCGTACCAACGAGGTCAAAGGCCCTACTGCGCAGCATCTTTTTCGCAGCCGTTCAATGCTACGAACAGTCAGGCCGCTGCGTAGACTGACATCCTCGTCTTTGAAATAGCCTCCGTATTCACCTTCATCAGAAAGCAGGAGGGCCTTAGCTTTTGACACCTTTCCAGCCGCAGATTTTTTGCAACCCGCGATGGCTTGAAGTTCTTCGCGTTCTTGGAGAGATAACTTGATATGGTATTTTTTTGCAGGCACAGCTCCCATTGTATGGATGCTCTAAAAAGTACAAGTCTAAAATTCAAAAATATTCCACAACTCAATTGTGACGCTCTACTAGGCCGCGTTGCTGGTTTAAATAGGGAGTGTGGACACTCCTGTCCACTGCGGAGGATAGGTGAAGTAGCCAGCCTGTCTTACTTGGTATTTGGAGTTTAAAACTTAGAGCTTAAAAGCGTCGCGTCTTGGCTACGGGGCTGGAAGCCCCGGCCACAGCTTCTGCCTAACTCAGTAGAGGTCCTTGACCCGCAGCCCTTCGATGTAGCAGTCCATCTGGCCCACGACCTTTTCCTTGAGGTGCGGCTTCGCGGCGGAAGGGTAGGCGCAGACGGTATAGACGGCGAGCGTGTTCTGGCCCTTCTTCAGCAACTTCGCGGCCTTGTCACTGAGGATCTTGTGGGCGTAGGTCGGGTTGTTGTTCCACCAGGAGTAACTACCGATCCTGACCCCGTTCAGGTAAACGTGGTAACCCTGATTCGCGAGGATGGAAATACGGTAAAGGTCATGTTTTGAACCATCGTGGTTGAACGTGGTCCGGGCCAGCAGGAACTCGCCATCACCCCATGGCGAACGGTTTTCGAGCACCTGCGAACCACGGCCATACACGCCCTTGCCGATCGGGGTCTTGCCGCTCTGCCAACCCTTGGCCTGAAAGTCGGGCTTGTACCACCCATCGAATGATGCGGGCAAGGTCACCTCGCGCATGCGCCTGCCTTCGCGGAGCGGTTTGATGTCCTTCTCAAGCGTCGGCTGGAACGAGGTAAACTGCCAGGTGCGCTCTGCGGGTGCGGGCGTCCCAACCTTCTGCCAGCCGTCGATATCCTCCCTGAGCTTGGTCAGGGCAAGAATCGCGCCGATGAGTTTGATGTCGGTGCCCTTCGATTCCTTGAGCCGCTTGACCAGTTCGGGGCGGTAATTCTGATAGAGTGTGTTCTCGAGCTTCTTGCGTCCCGGGCTGTCCAGCTTGCCAAGAGTCGCGAGAAAACCCTCGAAGCCCCTGGAGCCGTTCATCAGTCCGATCAGGAGGTCGGTCTTGATCAGGGAGAGGTTCCGCTTATGCAGCAACTCCGCCATATCGGGCGCAACTTCCGGAGCCACTTTCACCGACTCCATCACCGAGCCCAGAATGTTGTATGCCCCCTCCGGGGAGCGCGGCATCGCCTTGACTGCACTTTCGACCACGGCTTTTTCAAATCCGGTGGCGAGGATCCGGCCAATCGCACTAGGCGGGCCGTATTTCTTGAGTGCCCGTGCCAGGACGGCATTCATATGCTGCCTCGGCATCGTGTGATACTCCGCCACCATCATGTCGACGAGTTTTGGGGCGACGTCACGGTAGTACCGCTCCTCGGCTTCCAGCCCCTGAAGGGCGGTGAACGAGGCATCGCGCAACCACCAGTCGTCATGCGTGGTCCATGCCATGATGGCCGTTAGACTTTCGTGGATCCTGGCCGGGGGCATCAGGCTCATGGCAAAGAGCGCACCTTCGACGACGTAGACGGATTCCTCGGGATCGCGGAGCATCCCGGCGATTGCCGAAATCATCCCGGGTGTGAAATCCCCGGCCTTGAGCGTGTTCTTGCCTCTGGAGAACCAGTAGCGCCAGTCGATGATACCATCGAGCGCGGCCCGGCGGATACGCGGGTCGGGGTCGGCAAGCAGGCGTTCGAGTTCGGCGATCCCGCCCTTGATGCGCAGTGCCTTGGCGGCCTGGGCGCGGACCATGTAGTTGTGGTGATAGACGTGCTTGAGCGCAAGTTCGGCCGGCACACGGTCGGGGTCGGTCTCGATTGTACCCTTGCTGTAGGCGGAGCCAAAGGTATTGAGGATTTGGTGCATGGCCATGGGCTTGCCATGTTTGAAATAGTCCGGGTGGTGATCGACACTGTGGAAGGCGAGGTCGGCCTTGTTGCCCCACAGGTGCTCGGGCAGCGCGAAATCGACCGCGTATTTCGAGCGTGGTGCGCCGGTGATGCGCAGCGTTTTCAGCGGCGTCGTGTAAGCGAGTGCCACGGCGGCACCCGACCCCGTATCATTGAAGCGCTTGCACATCGCCATACCCATGGCTCCGCTATGAAAACGCGAGAGGTCGAACCACCAGGCGATGCCGTCCATCATCGCACGGTAGTCGGCGGGTTTCTTGTCTTTCAGATAAGCGGTGGAGATGCCGCGCCAGATGCCATCACCACGACCATTGTCACCATGCCCCGTCACCATGTTCGGGTAGCTGGCCAGCATGGACATGCTCAGGCAGTCGCGGGCCGATTGATAGATCGCGGTGTTGCCGGAGGCACCGCTGGCGACCTGCATGGCGGCGGCGATCATGCCGTCCTTACCATTCGATCCGAGGCCACCTTCGCCACGGTGGTCACCGTAGGGGACGGTTCCCCGCCCGGCGAAACGCCAGAAGAATTTCAGCGATCCGAGCAGTGTTTTCTCATCCACATTCACGCCCGCCTCCTTGCACAGCAGCAAAGTGGTGAGCACCTGGGCTCCGGCGGGGTTCATCAGGCCGCTGGCGACGTACTGCGGATTGACACTCGGCCCCCAATGGATCCAACCACAACCAAACTTCTGCCGATCCCGCGCATCGTCGCAAAAGGCCTGCAAGACCGGCAGCATGTCCTTGTCGCCGGTGCGTAAATAATACTCGGCGCAGGCGATGCCATTGTAGCCATTGTTCCAGGTATGGTCGCCGATGCTTTTCGGGGTATCGATGAACTTCTGATAATGCTTCTTCACGACCGGCAGGTGCTTGTCATCTCCGGTGGAAAGCAGGAACAGGCATTGCAGTGCACCCGAGATGCCGCGATCGGCGCCCGCATCGACCGCCTGATGATAATAATTCTCAGCCTGTTCGACGATTTTTTGCGACTTGCCGCAATCCACCGGCCAGGTGCCGCCGTAGGCACCGAGCGCCGGGATCTTCACCGCCACCTGGCGCAGTGGGCCCGCTGCTTTTTTTCCTGATTTGACATCAAAAACGAGCTTACCGTCGCCAGCCTCGGCCCGGGTGATAGCCTGCCCGAGCACAACAAAGGTATTCGTGCCCTTGAGCGTATTGCCATTCACGCCGACGATTACCTCGCCCTTCACAAACCGGCCTTCGGCCGGACTTCCTTCCTGCGTCCCTTCCACGGTGAGGAGGTCTCCGGGGTTAATGTGGGCGATGATACCGGTCGGCCCGATGTGTCCCACCGGCACGCTTTGTTCGATTTTCGGACGGCTCACAAAGACCCGCTCATCCGGGTAGTAATCATCGGCAGCGAGAGCAACGGCAGCGAGACAGGTGACGGCCACGGACGCAAGCGCAGCGGGAATCAGGGTGCGGTAGTTTTTCATAGGGAGTGGTTGTGGGAGTGGGAGTGGGAGTGGGTGCGGCAGGGCCAGATGTCTTTGCATCCGGGTCTTGCTCAGTTTTTTCTAATCAATGATTTTATTATCCGGGGCTCTGTTTCAAGCCTGCCGTGAAAGACCGTTAGTTCACCGACCATTCCTGGATGGCGCACGCGGCGTCGGCAGGAACAATACGCAGCCGAACCGCTTTAGTTTTCACCGGGGTGAACCGGATCCGGTTCATTTGGTCGGGCTTCAGGGGGTAATCGTCTTTCGTTCGCACCGGCACCCAGGCATCTCCGTCCTTGTAAAGGAGTTGCCAGGACTCGGGGAGCTTGAGCAGGGTTCCGCGAACCCGCTCGCCCCAGTAGACTTTCTTAGGCTGATCGAGTGCCCAGTAAACGGCGGTTTCGTTAAGCTCCCGCGCCTCGTCCCACTCATACTGGATCCATGGCCCGCCGTCGTTCGATGGTTCCTGCGGGCAGATGAATCGCGGCGTGGGGCGGAACCGGGAGTTCGGCCCGACCCGTCGGTCGTTGAGGGCTAACAGCTCTTTCGAAGACCGTTTGACGGAGGCCGATACCTTTGCGACCGCGCCGGCGGTGGGGGCGGAAATGGGGGTGGCTGTGGCGACCGCTCGTGCCAGCCAGATGTCCATGTAACCATCATCGCGGTTGGCCCACGCGTAGTAGGGAATGGCCACGATCGGATGAGGCCGGAGCTCGGCGGGCTTCCCCGGTTGCGGCTCGGAGGCGACCGCGGCCGTACCGGTGATCGTGACCACATCACCGAGTAGACCCTTGCGACGTTCGGCTTTCAACCTGGTGCTGTCAGGCAGCACGAGGGCATCCGTGCGCAGGTTGCCATTGTCGATCGCCTCGACGCAGTAGACGAGTGGCCCGCGCTGCAGGGCGACCCTACCGCGGTCGGCCTCGACCTTGTCATGGGCCAGGACGCGCCGCACCGGCATCGGGAGATTCAGCTCCACTGTCTCGCCTTTTTTCCAAATGCGTTTCAGGTGGACGTAACCCTTGCGGACTGATGTCTCGCCCGCGAGCGCGACCGGCTGGCCACCCACCGTGAGCGACGGCTGTTGATCACTGGTTGCGGCGAAGCGATAGAGGTCACTGGGAACAGGCTGCTCCCGTGCCCAGCCCGGGATGCGGAGGGCAATCGTAACGGGCTTGTCCGGTCCGGAGACCACGGTGATGCGGATCCGCCCGTCACGCGGATACTCGGTTCCCATGTTGAGAACGACCGGCCCATCCCCCAGATCGAGGGTGGCCGTGCCGTTGACAAAGAGATTGACGAAGGCGGTGTCGGCATCGGTGGCGTAGGCCAGCGCTCCCACCTGCGGGATGACGCGCACCAGATTCGACTGGCAACAGGCCGGGTTCCAGCTTTCGTCGCGACCCACCTTACCGCGGCTGGCGAGTGGGTTTTTATAGAAGAATTCATCGCCCGACAGCGAGATCCCCGACAGCACGCCGTTGTAGAGTGCGCGCTCAAGGACATCGATGTATTGGGCGTCCTCGTGCAACAAGGCCATGCGGTGGCTCCAGAAAACGGTCGAAATCGTGCCGCAAGTTTCACAGTAGGCGGTGTCGTTCGGAAGGTGGTAGGGGTCGCCGAATCCCTCGTCGTAATACTGTGCGGTGGCCGAGGCGCCGGTGATGTAGAGCTTCCGGCCGACGACATCCTGCCAGAGCCGGTCAAGGGCCTGCTTGTAGGCGCTGTCGCCATACAGGGCGGCGACGTCCGCCATTGCGGCATAGGTGTAGCCGGCCCGGACGGCATGGCCGACCGCCTTCTGCGCATCGACCAGCGGCACCCGGTTCTGATTGTAATCATCGGGGTGGGGTCGATCCGAATCGACCGCTTGCTGCTTTCCGTGCCCACGCTGGTCGAGGAAGAATTTGCCAAGGTCGAGGTAGCGGCGTTCACCGGTGGCCCGGTAGAGCCTCACCAGTGCCATCTCGATCCCCTGATGGCCGGGGACATCGCGGACTTTCCCCGGGCCGAAGCGTTCCGCGATGAGATCCGCGTAGCGGGTCGAGGCCTGCAACAGGTCATCCTTGCCGGTGGCCTCCTTCCAGGCCACGCCGGCCTCGAAGAGATGGCCGGCGCTGTAGAGCACGTGCGACTTGTGCAGATTCTCCCAGCGCGATTTCGGATCCTTCAAGGTGACCCGCGGACAAAGAAACCCGTCCTTCTCCCGCGCGGCGATCACGCGCTGCACCTGTCGGGCGAGATCCGCGAGATCGATCTCATCCGGCCGTTGCTGCAATGTGAAGGCGGCACCCTCGATGATTTTGAAGACATCCGAATCAACCACGTACATATCCGAACCAGGATCCTTCGGAGCGGTCCCGGCCGCGCGGTCGAAGACCGCCATGCGTCCGCTGTTCTCCAGGAACTTGTGGTTGTGCGGCACGGTCACCTTGGCATTGATTGTCAGACGCGGGCCCCAGAATCCGCCATCGACTTTCACGTTTCCGGCGGGTGCCGGCTGGAGTGGATAGTCGGCAGTGACAGCCGGTGCGGAGAGGGCAGCAAGGGCCGCCAAAATAAAGCCACCCCGCCGAATGACAGATGTGCATTTTTTTTTCATAGGAGATTCAAATGGGACAATGCTGAGTCTGATGACTCGTGTCCTACACAGGATGCTGATCCAATAACAGCCGAAAGTCATACCTCCGGCTCAAACCTTGTTGAGGAGTGGACGGCGCGCAGCGGCTTCAATCGCTTGCGCGATGGTGAGACGCCAACTTCGTGATGCTCCGTGAAGATCATTCTTCTCGACAACCAGGCCGGATTGTTGAGAACTCGGGTATGGCCCTTCGAATACTCACCCATGCTGAACAAGTAGCCGCCCACCTGCGTGTCGAGCTACTGAGAGGCCGCTGGACCGGTCAGTTACCCGGGGCGGAGCGGCTCGGAGCGGAACTGGATGTGAATCACACCACCATCAGCGCCGCCCTCAGGCTGCTCGAAAAGGAGGGCTTGCTGGTCTTCCGGGGTGTCGGCCGGCGGCGGCAGATCCTGCTGCCGGAGAGCATCGCCCCGCCCTCGATGCGGGTGATGATCTTGCTCTACGAGAAGAGCGACGGGAAGTACGATTACATGGTCGACCTGATGCACCGCCTTTCGGACGCCGGGCATGTCGCGGCTTTCGCCTCCAAGAGCCTGCTTGATCTGAAAATGGACACGGAACGAATCAAGCGCCTTGTCCGCAAGACGGATGCCGACGCTTGGATCATCTTCGCCGGTTCACAGGAGCTGCTGCAATGGTTCGCGGAGCAGCCAAAGCCCGCCTTTGCCCTCGCCGGTCGCCGGCGGAGCGTCCGGATCGCGGGCTCCGGGCCGGACAAAGTGTCCGCCGAGCGGGCTGCGGTGCAGCGACTGATCGAACTCGGGCATAAGCGCATGGTGATGCTCGCGCGCGAGGAGCGCCGGAAACCCGTCCCGGGATTGATGGAGCGCACCTTCCTCGACGAGCTTGAAACCCAGGGCATCGAAACCGGCTCTTACAACCTACCGGACTGGGAGGACAGCCCGGCGGGTTTGTACCGCTGCCTTAACTCGCTCTTCGAGCATACCCCGCCAACGGCCATGATCATTGACGATGTGCCCCTCTTCCTCGCCGTCGAGCGTCACCTTGCCCGACTCGGTTTCCTGGCCCCGCAGCATGTGTCGCTCATCTGTCTGGATCCGAGCCCGGCCTTCACTTGGTATACCCCCTCGGTGGCCCACATCAATTGGGACAGCCGTCCTCTGGTGCGCCGCATCGTCCGCTGGGCGCAGAACGTCGCGCGCGGTAAGGACGACTACCTGCAAGGGTCGACCAAGGCCACGTTCGTCGAGGGAGGGACGATCGGGCCGGCGGCGGAATAAGATCGGCTACTTCGCACATCCTCCGCAGCGGACAGGAGTGTCCACGCCCCCTACTTGCTCCGCTTAGGTTTATGCCGTGTCTATTTTAAAGACCCAATGCCCGGCGACATTCACGTTAGGATTATTTTGGAGGGTTTCGGCAAATCCTGCCTGATAGAAGCCCTCAACCCCCGGCCTTTTTTCCAGCCAGCTTCTTTTCGAGCCTTTCGATATCGCTGTCTTTAAAATAAGGCATGTCTTCCCGGCGCATCAAGTCGAGCGCGGCTTGATAGTTTCCTGTATCTTCAAGCACCCGGCCCTTGGCCTTGTAAAAGTAGGTCCAGTGGATCCGGTGGGTTTCCGGACCCAAGCGAAGAGCTTTCATATATGCCTCCAGCTTCCTGATTTCCATCAACCCTGCAGCATCCCCCCGGGCATGGGTGAGGGCAATCGCATAACGGGCCTTGCAGGCGACATCTGCCAGAGCGAAGTGCCCACTCGGCAACTCCCGCCCGGGAGCCAGGCGTTTGTTCTCGGCGAGGAAGTTTTTGAAAACCTTCGGCCAGGCCGTGTGCTGACGGTTGATGACCCTTTGCCAGTCTCCGTTATGAATATCCCGGTCATGCAGTTCCCAAATCGCGCGGGCCTGCGCCGGGTATTGCTTGAGCACGTCCGCCGTGAGGCGATCTAGATCGTGCCACACGAAAGAGCGCTTGGCAGACATCACGGCAAAGAGCAGCAGCAGCACGACAACAGGAGGTCGTGGAGAAACTTCTCCGAACAACTTCCGCCAACCGGCGCCCAAGGCAATAGCCGCGCCGAGGCAGATCCACGGCAAGCCCGGGTAAATCCGGTATTCGGGCATGAACTCCGGAATCAGATAGGTCACCCGGAAGAGGATGGTCGCCACAAAAAGAAACAAACAAACACCAAACAGGCGCGTGGTTTTCCGCCAGGCGAGAATCAGACTGACAACCGTCAAAACGAGCATGCCCAGCGCCGCCCATATCGCGCCGGTGTCCGGGATATTCCAGAACTTCGCGCCAGGAGGAATCAAGGTTTCCGCAATATGGTGATCCGAACACAGAGACACCGGAACCACCGTGCGCCAGGAGAATTCCCAAAACACACGAGTCAGTGTGTAGCCGTGGCCGATAAAACGCGACTCGCCCCACCTGTGGGTCGCCTGCTCCCAGTTCGGAAGGGCACCGGCCGCCCAAAGGATTCCCGCACCGATTAGAAAAAACGCGGCCAACCACGCTCCCTTGCGCCGCAGAAGGCACCAGTGCGCGGAAGTCGCAAACGCGAGCCCTACCGCGCCGACCATCATCAGGGCATGAAACAATCCCGGCCCTTTCGATAGGGTCGCCCCCACAATCCCGAGCATCACCCACAGCAACTTCCAGTAGCCGCCGTCCAGCAAGAAGCGCAGTAGCGCCCAGGATGCGAGCAGGGAAAAAAGAGTCACCCAGGCCAAATCCTGGGTTCTTGCATAGTTGGGGATTTCACTCGCCAGGGGATGCACTACAAAGAGCAGTGCTCCAAACAACGCGACCCCGGCGGGTGCCCTTCCTCGCAGGAAATCGCGGCCAAAACCGAATAGGGTACAAGCCACCGCTGTGTGTAGTAACCAGTTCACCGCGTGAAAGCCGACGGGCGACATGCCGAACAACTTGTATTCCAAAACGTAGCAAAAGCGAGTCCACATCAAGGTCCGACTCGTCCAGAACTCCCCTGCACGAATCGATTCGCTGTCCCGGATACCCGTCATGTCATCCATATAGAACTGCGACCCGAGACACCAAAGATGCGCCAGCGCCGCCGCCGCGACGATCCACAGCCAGGGAATCCACGATCGTTTCTCCGCCGTCTCCAACTTACCCCTCCTGCTGCTACGGCTGGAAATGTGCTTTTGGGCTAAGGTGTTCGAAGGGTCGGGCATAGGGGGAGGTAGGGAGTTAAAGCCTACAGCAGGCATACTTCCGCGCCAAAATATTCCCATTTAAAGCCCATGGAGGACTCCCCGTTATTATGGCTATGGCTAGAATTTTTTTGGAGGGGGGACGGGCGTTGCTGAAAGGGGAAAAGGGGCTGGAACAGATCTGCATTAGCGAGTGCGCCGTGATCAGGCAAGGCGAAAAGGCCGAGAATGAGCAGGAGCGCGAGGCAGTGGTGGGGTTTGTGGACTCGCTGATTACCAGCCCAGGACATTCGGCGGCTTACAAATTAACGGCAGGCAGGCCGGAAATGAGAAATTGAGGATGGCCGCGGCGATGCGCTCGAACTGCGTTCTCATCCCGCCCCCTTAAACGCGATCACCCCAGCCCTCGCCAATAAATGGGTTGAGGAGGGCTGGGGTGATGGCGGACAGGGCGGGATTGCCTTCGCCCGCTCAGGCTGTGCTGGATTGCAGAAATCCTCCTCCGAATTTCTGGTGGGGTTGATGGCCGTGATGCACGGCGCGGTGCGCTCGAACTGCGTTCTCATCCCGCCTCCCTTAAACGAGATCACCCCAGCCCTCACCAATAAATGGGTTGAGGAGGGCTGGGGTGATGGCGGACAGGGCGGGATTCGAACCCGCGGAGACATTGCTGCCTCACACGCTTTCCAAGCGTGCGCATTCGACCACTCTGCCACCTGTCCAGGTAATCATCGGTCAAAATATGACCTAGGTCTTGGGGAGGCGGAAGCTAGCGGGCAATTTTGCCGATGGCAATCCTTTTTTCTACCCCCGTGCTCGCGCGCGCTATTTGACCACGACGGCGGGCACCCCGCGGTCGTGGTTTTCGCCGAGGTGCTTGACGCGGAACCAGGTTTTTTCGTCGTCATCGTAGTGGAAATAGACGGCCGTTTGCTGGTAGCCGTTTTCGCACAGGACGGAGATGTGTTTCCCGGGATCGACGCGGTAGATTTCGGCGGCCGACCACTGGTGCGTCCCCGGACGGGGTTTCTTACCGGCGGATGCGGTGATGTTTTGCTCGCTATCGAGGAAGGTGAGCAGGGCGCGTTCTTGTCGGGTCAAGCGGATGCCTGAGCCGGTGAATTTGACGTGTTCGCCGAGGTGACTCACCGACTCGTCACTGGGCGTCACCGCCACCGGCCAGCCCTTGGGTTTAAAAAAAGAGCCACAGGAGGTGATGGCCAGGCAGAGGGTCAGTACCGTGATGGACAGGAATTTCATGACGTGATTCTAGTTCAGAGTGATCTGGTTTGGCAAGCCCGCTATCAACGGGTCGGTCGCAGGGCGACCCCGCCGGGAAAAGTACAATAGCCAGTGTCAATTAAGGCTTGTACGCCACATGATGATGACTACATCATGAGCAATGCCTCGCAACCCTAACAAAATTGACTATCGCGGCTGACTTCCCGACGCCTTTGAAGCCTTTGATGTCTAAATTTCCACTCTCGCAACGTCGATCTTCAATCACCAGCTCGTAACTGACACTGGTTCCCTTCTTCAGGAACACAGCCTGATT
>JARFRT010000129.1 GCA_029287105.1 Akkermansiaceae bacterium
TTCTTGTTGCCGATGAAACTGGCAAGCGAGTTCTTATTCCGACGGGTAGTAGCGTATTTGTATTTCATTTCAGTGGGGGTTTTTGATTGGGGGTATTGTCGCTGAGTCGTTGTTTATTTTAGAAAAATATACCAGTTAGACATAATTCAGCTTTCAATAGGACTAAATTCAACCACTCGATTATTTCTCAGTCAAACACTTTTTCTTCTTTTAGCAAAAAAAATATCGCCTTGCGCAAAAAGCCCGTAACAACAACAACACAAGCGCCTTAACCCATTGAAAAACATCCTCGACGCGACTGATTAAGTTAGAATTACTTAACAAAAATGACATTTCCCCCGAAATCGATCTGCCTTTCGGAGCCGCTCGCCATGCCTGAACTTCGACCCCCAAAAAACTAACAGAATAAAATTCGGGCGCGGCATTTCCAGGAAGATGGCGGATGAATACGAACCGTATGCTGACGCTCGGTCCTGACGGGAATGCCGATCAAATGCTGCGGCTTCCCGTGCTTTTCACCCCCGCCACTGGCCGAGCTGCTCGGGGAACGGGCACTGGGCACAATCGCTGACATCGCGCAGGCAAAAGTCCTGATAAATTTGCAGTAATGCCTGGTGCTGCCACGCCTTGCGCAGATGGTTTCCGCGGTTGGGGGTATTGCCAAACAAGCGCACCGAGGCCTTGTCGACTTTCTCGCTCAATGCCGGCGCTGGTGCCTTCTGATAAAATTCCCACGCCGCCCGGTCATCGGCAGCCAGTCGCACGGGCAGGAGGTGATTGATCTGAAAATCCCTGACGCGGTCAGCCCCCATCAATGCCAGCTTCCGCTTACTGTGCCCGGATTTCATGGTGTAGTGGTGACTCCAGTAGCCGTGCTCGAGCCGCTCCGCGAAATCCACCACCCCCGCCACCGTTTGGCAGGCTCTTGAAAAGCCCTTCCACTGCCGCGCAATCTGCGCCAGACAGGCCAGCCTCCTCTGTGGATGATTGACCGGCCGGATGCCCGAAAGCTTCCACGGAATCCGCCGTTCCGGCACCGGTTCGTGGTCGGCTCGTTCACGCCACCACGTCTCCCAGAGGCCACGAAGGTAATCCCGGCTCTCCGCTGCCGCCTGCTCGTAGGTTTCCGAGGAAAGAAACCCCGCCGCGCCAAACAGCAGGGCCTCGACCGTATCCGGGCTTTGACTCAGCGCCCCGACCGGAAGGCGCTGGGCCAGCAAGGTCATCGCCAACTTGTTTGGCCGGTAGCCGAGCGTCTCGGCAAGCGCCTGCCAGAGCCACTCGTCTTCGCCGAGTACATCCACGGTCCGGGTCCTTCGTCGCGCCTTGACCCGCGCGCGGTGTCTGGCGGCCTCGAGCATCAGCGCATCGACATCGCGCCCCGGCATCTCTGCCAGCGGATGGAAACAGCGCCCGGGGTGCGCGGCCGCCATATTGACCAGTGGCAGGTTCAAGGCCTCGCGGCAAATATCCGCCGGCACAACAACCCGGGGCACTTCGCGGTGCTCCGCAGTGCGGGTGAAGTAAGCCCTGTCGCCCTCGGTAAACACCACGTGTAGCACCACCCGGTTGAATGCCTCGTTCACCGAGTGTCCGTGCGCCTCCCAGTCCGAGGCCGAGTGGTCCAGCTCCAGTGGCCCCGCATGCAACTCGCCGTCAATCTGCACCGAGGTGTGTAAAAAATCCGGGCCGGCCGCGTGATTCCAGTGACCGAACTGGACCACCCTCACCGGCCTCCCGTCGACGGTCACAAACTCACGTCCCATCTGCCCGGCAAACCAGAGTGCCTGCAAGTGCAGTTCGCCGGGAAGGACCAGGCCCTGGCCCTCACGCAGCGAGTCGCCGTGCACGTGCACATTTTCCAATAACTCCAAATAGGCTGACATCATCGAAAACCTAGCAGTTAGAGGCCGCACCGCCAATACCGGAATCGGAAAATGGAATCTGCCGTGTTGAATCTGCAGTCGACCCGGGTGGCGCTTCCAGGTCACCGACTAACACGCCCGGGGTTAATTCTGTTGCTAAAACAGGCTGCCATAACCCAGAAAACACGCCCCGAGCGGGATGCGACCCAATTTCCGCATTGCCGCCGGGCATTATTTAAGTAATCTTAAGCGTCGTGCGAAAACCGGTAACGACCCGGGCCGCCATTTCAGCACCCAGCCCTCTATGAGACCGAGCAGGAGACCTTTTAACCGCAGCAACGGGAGAACCCGGGCGTCCAACAGTCGCCGGTCGAACCGGCCGTCGCTGCGCCAGGCATTCCACGATGCCAACATGCGGGCCAAGCAGCGCGCGAACCGCCGCATGGGCAAACGCCATGGCCTGACCTCGATCCAGGCGGCCATTGCGGAGACGGCGGGCGACGACATGATCCACCTGAACCTGCCGCAGCGGCTCTGGCGCTGGCTGGTGGCGCTGGCGCTGCTGCCTTTTTGCACCGTCACCACCCGGGCCTTGTTCAACGTCAGCGGCGAGAATGGCACCTTCTGGACCGACCTGCTTGCCACGCGGCATTTCCTTTTTTTTGGCGTCGGCATGTTTCTGATGGCCGGATGGTTTTTTACCGGTTTGCTGGAGCGGGTGTTCCTCTACTTCTATGTCCTCGGTCACGAGCTCACGCACGCCGTCTTTGTTTACGCCTGCGGCGGCCGGGTCGCCGGTATGCATGTGACTGCGGACGGGGGTTATGTGATGACGAATAAAAGCAACGTGCTGATTGCGCTCTCCCCCTACTTCGTCCCGTTCTGGTCGGTCGTTATTCTGGGTATCTCGACCCTGCTCGGCTTGTTTTTTAAAATCCCGTATCACAACGAGGCGCTTTACATGCTGATCGGCTCCAGCTGGGCATTCCACCTGCTTTGGACCCTGTGGATGATTCCCCGCGACCAACCGGATCTCAAGGAGAACGGTGTCTTCTTCTCGCTCGTCATCATCTACCTTGCCAACGTCGTGGTGCTCTCGGTGCTCCTCTGCCTCGCACCCGGCAACCTGACATGGTATCATTGGGTCAACGAATTCATGGATTCATGGGGGTATTTGAAAAACTTTCTCCAAAAATCTGCTATTTTAGCTAATTGAACCACTAGGATGCCAGAAATATTAAAATATATTAAATTTTAACTTGCCCTTCTCAAAAAACATGCGAAAGTGCATCCATCGCTTAGCAATAAGCGGTATTTGGG
>JARFRT010000152.1 GCA_029287105.1 Akkermansiaceae bacterium
ATATTAATGCGTCCGAATACCCGTGGCCGAAGGGGACAAAGATCAAGGAGCTCCGCATCATCAACCCGTTCCACAAACCTAACTACCACTTGGGGAAACCCATGATTGGCATGGCCGACCAATCGCTCGCCCGTGGAATCCTGGGCACCGTCCCGGTCGAGGACGACGGCAGCGTCCACTTCGAATGCCCGACCGGCATGGGTATCTATTTCCAAGCGCTCGATCAAAATGGGTTTATGGTTCAAAACATGCGCTCCGCTACCTACGTCCACCCCGGTGAACGCTTAAGTTGTATCGGCTGCCACGAATCCAAACACAGCACGCCGGTCAACACGGGCCGCACCCCCGTGGCACTCCAACGCCCGCCATCAAAAATCCAACCCGAAGCCACGGGGAGCTACCCGCTCACTTTTCCACGGTTGGTCCAGCCCGTCCTCGACAGCAAGTGCGTGGCTTGCCATGACAAGGAGCCAAGGGCAAAGAGCCTGCGTGGCGACGAATTCGCCCAACATGGCTGGTCGGCAGCATTCACCACACTCGCACG
This sequence comes from Akkermansiaceae bacterium, assembly GCA_029287105.1. Taxonomy (GTDB): domain Bacteria; phylum Verrucomicrobiota; class Verrucomicrobiia; order Verrucomicrobiales; family Akkermansiaceae; genus Oceaniferula. The sequence goes on from JARFRT010000152.1 coordinate 545, forward strand.
CCACGCATGGGGGAAAAGCGGGGGCAACGGTGCCATCAAAAAAAACAAGCGCTCCTACTCGCTGCCCGGACAAGAGGGGTTCCGCGTTTCAAGCCTGTATAAAATCCTGGTGGAAAACGACCACCATGGCGTGAAACTCACCCCCGCGGAAATGCGCCGCATCTCGGCTTGGGTCGATTGCAATTCCAACTTCTACGGCGCTTACGTCGAAACCGAAAAGCAGGCCGATGGCGAAATCGTCAAACCCCTGCTCGGCCTGCCCCGCGATGTGCCCTTTGAAAAACTCGTCCGATAGATCACAACATGGAAAATGAAATACGCTGGGGGATTGTAGGGGCCGGTCGCATCGCTCGCAAATTTGCCTTGGGCTTGGCACACACCAAGGACGCCCGCCTGGTGGCGGTCGCATCGCGTACCAAGGAGTCGGCCGACCAGTTTGCCGGCGAGTTTGCTGATCCATTCGGCGAGATCACACGCCACGTCGGTGTGGCGGCGCTGGCCAGCGATGACTCGGTGGATGTGGTCTACATCGCCACCCCGCACCCGATGCACAAGGACGCCACCCTCCAGTGCCTCAACAGCGGGAAGGCAGTGCTCTGTGAAAAACCATTCGCGATGAATGTGACCGAAGCCACGGAAATGATCAAGTGCGCCCGGGCCAACCGCGTGTTCCTGATGGAGGCCGTGTGGAGCCACTTTTTCCCCGCCATGGCGAAGGTGCGCGAGATCATCGCCTCAGGTGCCATCGGCGACGTCCGCCTGCTGCAGTCGAGTTTTTGTTACGCCACCGACTGGGACCCGGCCGGCCGGTTGCTCTCGCCTGCGCTCGGCGGAGGCGCCTTGCTCGATGTCGGCATCTACAACGTGGCCCTGGCCCAGATGGTTTTTCAAAAACCGCCAACACAGATCGACAGCACCGTGCATCTCGGCGAAACCGGAGTCGACGAACAGTCGTCGGTCACCCTCGGCTACGACGGGGGTGCCATGGCGGTGCTAACAAGCTCGATCCGAACCAGCACCCGACACGACGCCGCCATCTACGGCACCCATGGGTCGATCGTTATCCCGCACATGTTTTGGCAACCGGAAAAAATCGTGTTAACCATCGGCCTCGCCCACGAGCAGGGGCACGAACAGGAACTCCACTATCCCAAAACAGGAAATGGCTACAACTACGAAGCCGAGGAAGTGGGGGATTGTTTGCGCAAAGGAGCTCTGGAAAGCCCCATCATGCCACTCGACACCACACTCGCCCACTTACAGATCATGGACAGCATCCGCAAACAATGGGGCCTGGTCTACCCCATGGAATAAGTGGATCCATACCAAGCGCGGCCATCAATGGTGATTTGGAGTGCGGACGGCTTGCCTCCGCTTTGGGGCTGGTGAAGCTTGCTTCAGGCGGTGGGGTTTCATCGTACATTGCCTCCGCTCTGGGGCTGGTGAAGGTTGCGCTCGCCCGCTCACGCCATGCTGGGATGCAGCCCTCCTCCTCCGTCGGGCTGGGGAGACATTGTGCATTGCCTCCGCTTTTTCCTGAGTCGGCTTGCCGGTCTCTGTTCCGGCGATAGCCGCACTCGGTTCAGCGCTCTGTTCGCCAAAGGCGAAATTAATACAAGCCCAGGGAATGGATGAAATCAATTCCCTGGGTTTTTGAGGAAAACAACCCGTTCTCTGAAGGAGAACCTCATGCTGGTAAGCTTTAGCGGAGGGGTAGGGCCGTGATTCCATGCATGACTGCCCGCTTATGAAGTTCTCCTTCAGAGAACACCCTGTTTCGGTTAAAGACCTAGGCATGCGGGCAGAGCCCTTTGCCTAGGCTGGTATTAAATTGGCCCTTGGCCAATAGATAGTCACAAGTATCCGCAGTGTTGAGCTGAGCAGAAGGTCAAAGAAATGAGTTTGTAATAATGCGGGTAAAGGACAGCGGCTTGCCTCCACTTTTTCCTGAGTCGGCTTGCCGATCTCTGTTCCGGCGATAGCCGCACTTCCTCCCCACCAGCACGGCGAGGCGACACGATCAATCGTATCCGACGCCCTCCGTCGAATTGACAAAAAAGGGACTCGATTCAGGGAAGGGATTGCCTACCTTGAGCCCATGAAATCAAGTATCCTTACCGTGTCGATGTTACTCACCGTTGCGGTGTCGGCGGAGAGTCAAGAACCTCCCAAGCCGATTGATGCTGCCATACTCAAACAATGGTCGGCACCGTACCGCGGCTGGCATTACCACCCCGACCACGTCATCCCGGCCAAGCCCGACATCAAGGGGTTCGACAAGGTGAATAAGGTCGATGTGCCCACGGTCTATCAACTTCCGGGCGATCAGAAATGGTACATGACCTTTATTGGGTTTGATGGCAAAGGCTACCAGTCATTTGTCGCAGAAAGTGATGACCTTACCCACTGGACGAACAAACGTCTCGCCATGGGCTACGGGCCGAAAGGTGGCTTTGATTTCGGTGGGGTTGTTCTCGGTGCGTTTCTGTATGAGGATTACAGCATCAAGGCGCCGCGGATGCTGAAGAAGAAGGACGGGAAATACTGGTCACTCTACGGCGCCTACCCGCGTCAAGGTGGATACGAACTGCGCCCGGGTTATGAGGGGGTGGCGGCGAGTGCTGACGGCCTGGCATGGCAGCGGGCGAGGGACGAACCTATCCTTTCCGTGCATCAAAAGGACTGCGCTGCCTGGGAAAAAGACTGCATCTATCAGCCCTGGCTGCTGGAGCATCAGGGTAAGTTCTACAATTATTACAACGCGGCAAATGGTCACATCGAGCAGTTGGGCATGGCGACGTCTGATGACCTGATCGAATGGAAACGCTATCCACACAACCCCGTGATCCCCGTTGGCGAAAAAGGGAGTTATAACGAGAAGTTCTCATCCGACGGCAAGGTGTTTCGCGACGGCGACCACTGGGTCAACTTCTTCTTCGGCGTGGGCAAGGGCGGAGCGCATATCATGGTCGCCTTTTCCCGTGACCTGTATCACTGGACGGTCGATCCCGACCCCCTCTACAAGGCCGGCGGAAACCCGACCGGGCTCGATAAACAATACGCCCATAAAATCTCACTCGTGTGGAACCCGGCAAACCAAACCTATTACCTGTATTACAACGCCGTCGGTAACAAGGGCAGGGGAATCGGACTGATCACCAGCAAACCGTTGGCACCTACCCCCAAATAACGAAACTAACAAAGGTAGCGGAGAGTCTTCACTCTTCGTCCGTTGCAGGGTTTATTCACGTGTGCACGTACGAAGTGAGCCAGCGACCACTCAGGGCTAAACCGCAAACCCTTCGCTATGGGAGCCAAGGCGAGGATACCATGGCCCTCCTGAAAGGAGGATGAATATCAGCCCATGGCTTCAGCCATGGGAATGGGATATACCCATCTGGAGCGCCCTGAAAGGACGCAGGAAAAATTGACAGATCCCTGTTGTGATTATTTTCAGGAGATGGCGCGGTTTCCAGTGACCTTTCAGGGCACGATTATATCAATTGAACATTAATCCCAGGGGTGAATCCCTGGGCTAATATCCGAGCCCCTTACAGGGGTGAAAAATGAGGTCATACCCGGTGCCATGCCCTTCGGGCATGAGGGAGCTCTTCG
>JARFRT010000198.1 GCA_029287105.1 Akkermansiaceae bacterium
GCCACCTCGTTGGCCGCATTATAAACGGCGGGCAATGTCCCCCCCGCCTCCCCCGCACGGCGAGCCAGATTCAAGGCGGGAAACACATCATAGCGCGGCGCTTCAAACTCCAGCTTGCCCAAGTCAGCAAAATCAAGGGGTTTCATGGCCCCCGACACCCTGTCCGGCCATGTCACCGCGTACTGAATGGGGAAACACATGTCGGTGTGGCTCATCTGTGCCAGCACGCTGCCATCCACAAACTCGACCATGGAATGCACAATACTCTGCGGGTGCACGATGACATCGATGCGTCCCATCTCGATACCAAAGAGCCAACGAGCCTCGATCATTTCCAGACCCTTGTTGAATAGCGTCGAGGAATCAATTGTGATTTTACGACCCATCTCCCAGGTGGGATGCTTTAGCGCCTGCGCCACGGTGACATTTGCCAACTCCTCTGCAGGGGTTTTTCGAAACGGCCCCCCGGATGCCGTTAGAATAAGGCGGGACACCTCGCGCTCACCTCCCTGATGACCGTTCAGGCATTGGAAAATGGCATTATGTTCGCTATCGACCGGAAGCACACTCACGCCTTTTTCGGCAGCGGCACTCATCACCAACTCACCCGCCATAACGAGGATTTCCTTACTCGCGACCGCCAGATCCTTACCCGCATCGATCGCGGCCAGGGCTGGATGAAGCCCCGCGGTTCCGACAATGGCGACAAGCACCATATCGGCACCCTCCAGTCTGGATACCTCCAACAAGCCTTCTGGGCCGAGATGAATGTCCACATCGTCGGGAAGCAGTTCACGCAGCTCGGATTCCCGCGAAACATCGTAGAGCGCGACGTGCTTCACCCCGGTCTCCCGGGCCTGCGCCGCCAGTGTCACGACGCTTGAGTTCGCGGCGATCGCCACAATCTCAAGACAATCCGGGATATCGGCAGCCACTTTCAGAGTGCTCTTGCCAATGGATCCCGTCGATCCCAACAAAACTATTTTTCGTTTCTTCATAACTTGATCCAGCATTAACGAGGCATCCAAATGAGGAAGAAATAGAGCACGGGAGCCGTGAAACACAGACTGTCGATCAGATCAAGCGCTCCACCAATACCGGGAAGCGTCTTCCCCGAATCCTTGACGCCCATACTGCGCTTCAGCACGGACTCGGCAAGGTCCCCGGCGATGGCGAGCAGAGACAAGAGCAAACTCAATACAATCACCCAACCCCAGCCTCCAAGCTGTTCAAATATGATCAGTTTTTCCGGCATCATCGCAAAAAGTCCGCATCCCGCGAGCTGGGAGAAAACAAGTCCACCACCAAACCCCTGCCAGGTTTTCCCAGGGCTGATATGCGGGATCATCTTGTGCTTCCCAATCAATGAACCGGTAATGTAGGCCCCCATATCCGCAAACTTCGTCACCGCCACCAGCCAGATGACCAACCACGCACCGGATGCGGGGTCGCTGTTTTCTGGAAGAAACAGTTCCGGAACAAACAAGAGACGCAGCAGAAAACTAAAAAGCACCGCCACATAAACAAACCCCAGGGCCGTCACCGCCACTTCTGTTATCGTCTTCCGTCCATCCACAGGCCGACGGAACTGGCAAACAAAACCACCCATGACGAGGACAATCACAAAGGCCACATCAACCTGAAACAACGACCCCAAGGCGTCCTGACCATCATTCCCAAGCATCAGTCCGAGCACCACCAGATAAGAAGCACTCACCAGCAACCCCCACTTCGGCTGGGAAGGCATACCGCTCTTCCGGGTCATTTGAAAATACTCCCAGACTCCCAAAAGACCGAGCAAGGTCATCAGCCCAATAAACGCCCACACATTTCCGCTAATAAACACCCCGGTGACCATCGCCCATAAAAACAGGGTGCTCAACAGTCTTGCCCCAAATACCTGGGCCTTGG
>JARFRT010000273.1 GCA_029287105.1 Akkermansiaceae bacterium
CATGGCATCCGAGGCTACAAGCATCCAAGAGGCCGACGACCTGTGCTGGAAAATCACGAAAGCCGGCCGACAGAAGGACATGGAATCCCTGCTCGCCATCCCGCCCTACCCGGAGGACGAAAGCATTGAAACCAAACCGTCACGCGACTTCTTCGTCAACACGCGCACCGACCTGTTAGTCGCCAAGGCTGAGATTGACCGGGTCGACTACCGGCAAACGCACCGGCGCAGCATCTTTCTGGCCGAGTGGAAATACTGGTTGGGTCTGACCACGAAAACCACCCAAGCCTGCCTGTGGGTGATCGGCGCATGCATCACACTCTGTTTGACCCTCACCACCCTCTTCCTCCAACTCAGGAACCAGCGGGTGAAGTGACACAGTTTCCAACCTACTGCCCCGGCGAGGATGGCCATGGCGGCCATTTTGCGCGATGCGCCATTCGGGGCTATTTTCCCTCTGCCCCTCGCCGACAACGGCGATGGAAACCAGGGGATTTATCGCGGGTCATCGGGTCGGAGCCCATGCAGAGGACCTCCCGTCCGTCGAGCACTAGCGCTTCAACTCGATCAGCTTCGGCTTGTTTTTCATCTTGCGGATTTCGAGGATCGCTTCACGAACCATTTCCGCCTTCTTCAGACTCATATCCTTTGGAAAGTCTGTCTCTTCATGTGCGAAGTAATGAACGGCTTTCTCAAGCTGGGGGATGGCGCGTTGCGCGTGTGCGCCATAGCGCTTGAGCATCTCCAGGAGCTTGATGATGTGCTTTTGGCTGCCGTGCTTTTTCTGCGTGCGCACGTAATCGGCGAGCAACTCAATCCCCTCGCTGACGTGGTGCCTGCTGAACAGGTCGAGGCCCGCCGTCTGGATTTGTCCGTCAAACATAATGCCGCTCGGCGACTTCTCGAGAATGGCTCGATGAATGGGTGGCAGTATCGGTTGCAGTTCCTCGATTGACAGATTGGCATAAACACTGGCCAAACTGCCGCGTGTGCGTCCGTCTTCGTTCCGCAGGCTGGAACGGACCGCCTCCAGCAACTGGGCGCGATCCACACCTTCGAGCGAATTGCGCAGCATGCCGCTGCGGCTATTGAACAGGGCCTGAGCAACAAAGCGCTGCTCCATGCCCCGGGGATCCTCCGCGGTGGGGCCTTTGGCGACAATCTGCAAAAGTTCCGGCGCAGCGACTATCGCCGGCGGACCAATCGCCGCCAAAGCCTCCGCCGCCTTGACTCGTAGCCACATCTGGTCCGACTTGAGCGTTTCGCGGAGCTTCTGCACGGCAGGCTCAGCGCGACTGTTGAGCCGGGCGAGTGCCTGACATGCGCCCAGGCGGGCTTCAACCGATGGGGAGTCGAGCATTTTGAGCAATGGCTCGACCGACAAACCCTTATGCCGCGCGAGGGCGGTGCTGGCCCGGTAGCGCACGATCGGCGACCAATTGGCGAGGCAACCGATCAACACATCGGGGGGAAATTGATCATAGGCAGTGGTGCCGTCGGTGCTGAATCCACGACCGTCGCGAACAACCTGCCGGGCTTCCTCCGCAGCCAGCGGCGGAGTGGCCGATGGTTTTTTGCCGGTGAGTCGGATCGCCTTGCGAGGCATGGCGTAAGCGATGAGATACATGCCGGTGGCATCCCAACTGCGATAGGAACCGCCACGTGATTTCGGCGCTCCCTGATGCGGGAAACTCAAGTCCCAGTTGCGGGCGAGATCGAAATACCAACTGCCGAACTCCTCCATCCAGGCACCGGTCGCGTGCGGCCCGCAGCGCGACACCCCGGGCATCGCCCAGGTGATGTTGAAGAAGTTGCCGGTGTGGCCCTCGTCGCGCTCGCTACCGTGCGAGGCCGTGCTCATCTTCGCAAAGAACTTGGTTCCTGACTCGTCCCCAAGCTGGTCGAACAGCACTGCCACCATACCGCATTTGCCGTTGTCCTCGTGACCCGCCCTATACGGGGCATGATCGCCATAGGGGACGGCCCCCTTGCCGATGTAAAAGCGTAGCAACCGGGTGCTGCGCTCGATCGCCGTAGCCACTTTGGGGTCGTCAACACCCGCCTCGCGTGCCAGCACCAGCCCGAGGGTCAGCACTGCTCCCGGCGAGTTCATCATGCCGTAGCCAAAAAGCCGGCCGTCGGGACCGGCAAACCTGTGCCCCCATGAGCCGACGGCGCTCTGGCCCTCAGCTGCCTCGACCGCCATGCGGCGCAATCCGGGCAAAGCCGATGTGTCACCGGTTGCCATGACATATTCCGAAAGAAATACGCTGATATAGCCATACCACCACACGCCGAATCCTTTGGTATTGAAGTCAGCGGCCCACTCGGCTTCCCGCTTCAGGACAGCATGGTATTTGGGATCGCCGCTGGCAAGCAGACCGAGCCCGTTGAGGGAACGGACGATTGCGTTTTGCTTCTGGTAGTCTGGCTCCATCATCCGCTTAGCGAGAGCCTCGCAGCCTTTTTTCAGGATCGTTTCAGACTTCGGGCAATGATACGGGGCGGTCGGGCTATAGCTACCCAGAACCGGCAGCTTCACGGTCACCTGCTCGGACTTGCCGGCGCGCCAGCGGGTCAACCCCAGGTTGCCATCAGTCGCCTCGGCGGCGGTCAGCGCCTTGCCCAGTTCCTGCCGCGGGTCGTGCGAGAACGGCTTGCCGGCAACGCCGAGGAGCACGTCGCCGACCTTCAACACGCCACTGCCCGGCGACCCCGCCGCCACCTCGGTGATGGCCACCTGACGGGCCTGGGTGGTGGTGAGACGGTGGGTGTGCATCCAGCCGCGCGCGCCGGTGGCCCCGAGCGTCCAGTCCTTGACCGCTCCCTCAGGGATCGACTCCCCCTTGGTAAAATCAGGATTGGGTAGCATCTTGGGTGCGGCGCCAAGTTGCCCGCCAAGGGCGAGGCCAACGAACACAATGGACAGGGTGAGTCTATTCGTTTTCATTTGTTGATTTCGTTGGTGTGTGGTGAAAATTGGAACTCGGTGTGATTTCGGGACATCGGGCATGAGCACCTTACTCGACCTGCCCTTCGCCGAGGAATTTACGGATCGTGGGCTCCATCGCCCGGCCCCAGACACGGTAGCCTTCCTCGTTCGGGTGCAGGCCGTCGGGCATGAGAGCGCGGTTCATATTACCCTCCTTGTCGAGGAAGACGTGACCGATATCAAGCCAATGGACGGTCTTGTTGTCGGCATACGTGCGGATGATTTTGTTGATCCCATCATTGCGGATACGGCCCTTGTCAGCGGGGGTGTTGCCACGGGGAAAGATCGGCATGAGAAGGATCTTCGAATCGGGCAGCTTGGCACGGACTTCTTTGAGAAGGGCGAGGATGCCGTAGGCGGTGTCCTTGCCCTGCAGCTTCGGCTCGCCGCGGTTGTTGGTTCCGATCATCATCACGACGAGTTTGGGATTGTGGCCCTTCATGCCGTCCAGCCCGCCGTTCTGGAAGTGCCAGAGCATGTGGTAGGTCCGGTCGCCGCTCGACCCGATGTTGACTGCTTTACGCTTGCCGTAGAACTCCTTCCACACTTTGTGGCCCGTGCGTGACCAGCCGAAGACGATCGAGTCGCCGACCATCAGCAGATCGACCTCCTTCTCGGTGCACCAGCGCTTGCGGTCGTTGTGATGCCGCAGCCATGCGGTCCAGCCCTTTTCGTCCGGCCCCGGCCTGGACTCGGCCATTGTGGCCCGGATGTTGGTTTCATAGGCGGGGTCTTCCCAGGGCATCGGCTGAGCCAAGGCCGGGGCCATGCATCCGAGCAGCGCCAGCAGCGGCGCGACGGTGATTTTCGGGAGTGTGCTGAATGGATTGTATTTCATAAGTTAGGATTGACGAATCTGTGTGTAGAATGGCCCGGAAAACGAATCGGCGGAAGTCGCATCATCGTGTTTTTTTTAATCACGTGGTCTGTGTCGGGTTATTTTCCAACATAGAAGATTCGGGGCTCTTCATTCGCCCAACAGATTCGCCATCTTCTTACCGAGCCCCTGGCCGACGCGAAAATAACTGCGGGCATTGCCGTTCCAGTGAAAGCCCTGATTCCTGGGGGACTTCTCGGATGGTTCAAAGTAATCTCGCGTGTCATCGGCCAGAACGTTTGCGGGCTTGTCAACGCCTGCGACCCACAGTTGGGCTTTCTCTACCGCATGGTAGCTTTCGTAGGGAGAAGGGCTTGGTTCGCCGCCATAACCCATACCGGTGGTGGCGATGACGAAGGGGAGTTTCGGTTTGCCAAACTCCGAGCGCACGGAGCTGATGAGGTCCGGCAGATTGAGTTTGTATTCCTCCGCGACCTTGTCGGGGCTCTTGTCACTGGTGCCCTGATGCCAGGCAAACCCGACGATTTGATAGCCGCGGCCCTCCCATTCGGGAAACTCCTTGCCGAGGTTGAAGAGAACCTCTTGCACATTGTTAAACATTTCGATGTAAGAAGGACCGATCGCGCCGCCGCGCTTAGCCACTGCGTAGGGTGAGCGGAATTGGCTGACCAGATTGTGGCCGCCCCATGCCGGCTTGATCAGGAGCACATCGTCGTTTTTGTAGTAATCACCGATGATTTGGCCAAAGCCGAATTCGGGGCCGAACCACCTGCCGTTGCTGGTCAAGGGGCTGAGGTTGCCCTTGTAGATCTTGCCGCCGTATTTGGCATTGGCGCCATTGCGCCACCACAGTTTGACATCGCCTCTTGCTTTCCACTTGCTGGTTTTTGGTTGGCTGGAATCTACCAGAAGAGAGGTGTAGGCAAATTCCGGATACTCGGAGTCATGGACCGCCAGATAGCGCAGCGTTCCCGGACTTCCTTCTCCACCTTGACCTGTTTCGCTGTGACCGTAGCC
>JARFRT010000352.1 GCA_029287105.1 Akkermansiaceae bacterium
CTCCCCCCACCCCCGAGATCTACACTGTGCTAACATCGTCGGCAGCGTCAGATGTGTATAAGAGACAGGAGCAAGGTGGTGCCGGATGCGAGGGCTGAGCGTTTGTTCCAGACTGCTGGTTTGGTATTTTCTCCGGGGAACCAGACCAGTCCATTACCGGCGCGCACGAAGTCTTCTAACTGGCTAGCTTGATCGGGAGTGATGGCGGGGACATCGGCAAGGCACACGACGTCATAATTGGTTAGGTCCTCCGAGGGAAGATTCACCCACGGGATTGACTTGACCGAGAAATCTTCCTGGGTCGCGTCACTATCGCGTGAGCTCAGTGCGGCAGAGATGAATCCGCCAAACTGGCTGCTACCACTAGACGTGCCCTCAATGCATAAAATCGAGACCCGGTCGCGGATGACTGCGACGGTTCGCCGTGCGTTATCGAGGGGTAAGGCATCATCGTCCAGCTCAGCCGTGATTTGCACAGGGCCTGGGTTTGGGAAGCGGATGAACAGGGAGACTGTCTCTGCTGATCCTGGCGCGATGGACGGGATGGTTTTTGTGTCTGCGTTGATGTTGTTCGTCTGCCCTCTGACCATGACGTTGGTTGCAGGGGTGGTGCCGAAATTTTTGACAGTCGCCCGGTAGCGAGCGGTGGTGCCTTTGCGAAGCACGCCGGAGACGAGTTCAAGATTGGTGATCGCGAGATTGTCTGATCCACCTTCAAGTGGGGAGAAAATGACGCTGGCGTTTTCGGTGAGTTCTTCGAAGGCTGCTTGCAGACGACTAGTGTCACCGCTCCAGTCGTGTTGTTGGGTATCGGTGATGATGTGGATTTCCTTTTGTCCGGCGTCCATCTCGCTGGCTAGTCTTTTGAGCCGGCTTGGCACGCTATCCAGATTGAGTGGTTCGTCGCTGGCTTTCTGCTCCAGTAGGATTTTCTGAAAGCGGTCGGCATCATATGCCATGTTGCGCACCACGACTCGGTGTTCGGTTCCGAGCAGGATCAGGGAGACGGGATCTCCGGGTGCGATGCTCTTGGTGATGGTTTCTACTTTTTTAACAGCATTTTCAAAGCGTGTGGATGAGCCGTCGCTGTGCTGCATGCTGAATGAGGCATCCAGTGCGATGACAACACCTGCGCGGCGTTCGCCGAGTGTTTCAGCGATGCTGTCGCTATTGTCAGTTGTCGGCTTGGAAAGAGCGAAGACGAGCAGCAGAACAGCGGCGCAGCGGAGAACGAGTAGGAGTAAGTCGCGTAGTTTGATCTGTCTGGAGCGCACGTTGACCGCCCGGTTCAGGAACTGCATGGCGGCCCAGTTCGTTTGCTGGAACTGATGTTTGTTCAGTAGGTGGGCAAGAATCGGCAAGGCGACCCCGAGGACTCCGAGTAGGAGAAATGGATTGAGGAAATTCATGAGAGTGATCTAGCGGAGGTGGTGGTCATCCATGTGGCCAAGGTTGCTTCTTTGGGTTTATCTCTGTTTTTGCAGAGCGGCGAAAATGGTGTCTTTAAGTGCTTCGGTCTCTTCCAGTTCGTCGGTGCGCATGCTGATATAGCCGGCTTTGATGTTGACCGCCAAATACGCCTTCTCGGCGTCGGCATAGGCGGCCTTGAGATTGCCCATCGCCTGATAAACTTTCGCCCGACTGCGCAGGTGTGGAACCGAAATCTTTTTGGGCTTCCAGTGCCGGGGTGCGTTCTCCGGGCGTTCTTGCTTAACCGGGGCATGTGCGAATGCGAGTCGCTTGGCCTCTTTGAGATCCTTCCGGGCCAGCGCATCATCGACGAGCTTCTCGTCATGCCATTCGATCACGTTCTGCATCGCGGCGCTCGATTGGCCCGATAGGAAGGCAGCGATACTGCCGTCGGGACGGATCATGACGATGTTGGGTACTTTATCCTCATTCGCGATGCCGAGTTGCTGGACGATCGGGTTGGCCAGTCCGCCCGGGACGAGCATGGTTTGATAGTGGTCGGGCTGCTGCCTTCTCTTCTTGAGTTCTTCCAGCCGCTTGGTGTATGCCGCGCTGACGGCGGCGGCGTCGTCATCGAGGATCGCCGTGATCATCTGGACGTCTTCAAAAGGACGAACCTTGATGAACGGGCCGTAGCGGTGCATGTACGGATTGGATTCACCGCTGGGTTGAAACTCGATGACGGTCCACTTGCCGTCGGCATCTTCGGGGATGCGGACACTCTTACCCTCGAGGGTTTTAAGCTCGAGCTGCACGGAGCGGTCGGCGTCTTCGGGCGTGCCTATCGGAAGGAAGTATCCCTGACGCCGGCCGTAGGTCCAGCCGGCGGTGAATGGCGGATGATACATCCAGTAGCGGTGATAGCGGTCGAGCAGGAATGCAGTCGCCGTCCACATGGTCGGGTCGTTGGCGTGCTTGTCTAGGAACGTGCGGCGGCAGGTATCGTGCAGCAAGCGCTCGCCATTATCCAGCGCGAGCAGCGAGGCTGCAGTGAGTGCCGGGCCGGACGCCAGCTTGCCGCCAGCGGCTTTGATGAAATTTTGAATGATTGCTTTGGGATCGGCGTCGGCTGCACGGAGCGCCTGTCTAGCCAAGCAGAGCTGCGCGACCACACCGGCCCCTTTTGGATAACCGCTCTCGACCGCAGTCTTGGCCTCGGCCACGGCGGAGGCGAATGCTTTTTGGTCACCACGCGTCTTCCACAAGCCGCTCAATGCACTGATGCGCCGGTTGCGTACAATCCACAGGTCCGGAGCGTTCGGGTGCGCCGCGATCGCTGCACGGCAAAGCGCATCGGCCTTTTCGTAGTTGGCAATGATCTGATCGTGTGGCGTGCGGTAGCGCAGTGGTGGATCGATGAAGCACGCCTGGATCGCACGGAGTTTGTCCTCGGGGACGGACGCAGCGGTTCGGGGTAGTTTGGCTTGTTTGGAGGCAATCGCCTTATACTCCGGCGGTGCGGCGGGGTCGAAGTCCCCTTGGGCATCCATCACCAGGAACTCGCCAGCGTAAATCGACTGGAGCTGGCTCGAGTAGCGCGGCTTCGCCCACTGGCTGGCCAACATCGACTGAAGTCGGCGTGCATAGGTTCTCGTGCTACGCCCTCCGGACAGATAAAGCGCGACATATCCGGTCGGGCTCACAGTCACGATCGTTGGTGTGTCTCTTTTGACATAAGTTTGATAAATCGGGTTGTTTTTGCCTTTGGGCATTTTGAGCGCCTGCCAGTCGAGCCCCAGTCCGCGCAGGATTTTTTCGCCGGCATCGGGAAGATCGTCCATGTTCATGCTGACGAACTGGAACCGACCAGCGGCCTTCATCTCAACTTTGGCCTTTTTCCAGTCGGCGGCCAGTGCCTTGAGGTTTTCGACGCCGTTGTTTTCTTTCGACCAGCAATAGATCGCGGTCGTCGTGCCGAGGAAATCCATGGGGAAGCGAGCCATCTTGCCGTCGCCCCGCGGAAAGGAGCCGATGAACGGTGCTCCAAACACTTGGGTCGACAGCTTCTCGCGCTGGAAGTTGATCAGGTCCATGTCGCCGGGGAAACGCTGGGCGACGACCTTCCGCAGGTCATTGACCAGCTTGGTATTGCCAAATTCCAGCGCCATGATCATCGCGACCCGGATGACCTTCGCCTCGACGTCGGTGTCCCGGTAGCGCTCGACCAAGGGGCGGAGCGCATCGGAGCGGGCGTGGGAGTCCGCGCCTTGCCGAGCCGACTTCGCCTGCGTCAGCAAGAGGTCGGCGTCGAGACGTAGCGCCGCGTATTCGTTCGGAGCGGCGGCGAGCTTGGCACAGGTCGCCAGAAAGGCTTTCCGAGCAGTAGACGACTTATCCAGGCTGACCAGCGCTTGCTGGCTGCGGAAGAGAATGTGTAGGACTTCGTAGCGGTTGGGCGCGGATGGATGTTTTTTGATCAGCGCCTCGATCTCACGGGTCACACGCCGGATCGCGAGCTTCTTTCTGGCTGAGGACGCGCTCTTACCGGTTTCGGCCAGCTTGGCGTTAAGCGCGGCGATTTCGTCGGTGGAGATCGAGCCCGCCTGGTCCTGAGCCATCGTGGGCAACGCCCCGACGTATGCGCTGGCAAGGACGAGCAAGGTGATAATAGTACGAGGAAATTTTTTCATGGGAGTAAGTTTTTTAAATACTACGTCAGGTAATGGTTTATTTCACCGGTTTAAGCCGATCTCTATGATTTGGTGATCAGCTCGATGGCTTTGTCGGCGAATCGCTGGCCAAGGATGACGGCTCCTTCTTTAGGGAAATGGATGTCACCGTCGGGCTGCTTTTCATCGCCGCCATTGAGGTCATCCGTATTGATCCAGGCATTGCCCGGGGTCTTGCCCAGCTTGACCTGAGTGTCCCTGACACGGTGCCAGTGCGCGTTGTCTGGCCTGCTTCGGGCATAGTCGTTAATGCGGCCGATCACAAACTGCAGGTCATCACGACCCAGATCCTTTTTGAGCTGTTTGATTAATTTGAGAAAGCTTTCTTCGTATGTCTCGGAGAGGCGGGCGTTGGCGTCCGACTCGCCCTGCATCCAGATGAAGCTGACCGTATCGAAGGATTGATCTTTGGCTGCGGCCAATGCGGTCTCGATCAGGGGTTTGTATTCGATGCCATTGGAATTCATCTTCTTTTCGGTCAGGCCGCGGCCGGTGGGTTGGCGGTAGTCGGCGACCCAGAAACGGATGCCGCGGCCCGATCTCATGCGGATCACGACGACCGCGTTCTCCTTACCGAAACGTTTCGCAACACGAGCCTCGAACGCCCCCTTGACCGTGCCGGTCATGTTCGATTGACCTGAGAGGATGAACAAATGTTTGCCGGTCTTTTTTGTGTCAGCGTTTGCCGACAGACCCAGAGCCAAGACAATCAGGGCAACGAGGTTGTGCTTGGTCATCACTTTAGCGTTGATAAACGGGAATATACCGGTTCGGGGTGCCGAGGATGATAATCGACATCGGTGTCTTATGTGGATAATCCAGTTCCTTCTCCTGCCACGACCCGTTGGGCTTCTGCAAGGTGACCAGTGCGTCACGGATCTTGGGATACCACTTGGCGTAGTGTTCTTCGCCAGCCTGAACCATTGCCTGCATCGCGTAGTAGTGCGAGTAGTAGAAGTGGCCGTTGTCTTTTCTGGAAAACATCTTGGGGTCGTTTTCAAGCGAGCTGAGCGCTGCCTGAACCCATTCGGTGTCTCGGTTGCCGGCGAGTTGCGCGGCATACACGCCTCCGGCGGTGCAGGCGATGGTGTAGCCTTTGCCCTGGTAGCCGAAGCCGCCTCGCTGCTCGTCGAATGCCTGGTCACGGAGGTAGCCGGTCAGTCTTTCGATCGTCTCGGTGGGCACCAGCACACCTGCCTCCCGCGCCGATGCGAGCGAGACAAAGACCATCGCGGTGACGGATGTGTCCTGCCCGGCGTCTGGCCGTGGTCCGTAGCGCCAACCACCAAGTGGGCTTTGCGATCTTAAGATGATCTCGACGACTCGCTCTAGCGCCACTTGAATCTTCTTGTTGTCGTCGGGGTCGCTGGTCATCCCCCAAAGTTCTGACATCGCGATGGTGTACAGGCCGATTTCATACATCTTCACGCCCATAGCTCCTGTTTCGGAGTCCTTGGATCTTTTGAGCAGGTATTCCTTCGCACGATCTAACGCTTTACCATACTTACCGAAACCGGGGAAGTGTCCCTCGACCATGAACGCCATCAGCCCGAGGCTGGTGCCGGCGATCGCGTATCCCCCGCCGCCACCCTTTGCAGGGTCCTTGGTAGACCATGAGCCGTCTTTATTCTGGCTGGAGATAAGATATTTCAGGCCGCGCTCGATGGCCTTTTCAGCCTGCTCGGTCATCTCGGGAGCCTCGACTTCCGATGCACTTTCCTGCGCAGCAAGTGGCGTTGCGATGACACTGGCCAAAAGAAAGCACAAAGTTACGGTGAGATAACACTGTTTGTTAATATTAATCATATTCATTTTGCTACCCTTTCATAATAGTTTTTCAACAAGCCTCGGTATTCCAAAGGCAATTCCCGTGCGAAGTTCTGGTTCAGTGCGGCTCGGTTACGGTCGGCCCGAACATCCCAACCTGCTCGCTGGTCTTTGGGTGCTTCACCGCTTACAAAGTCGGAGATAAATCCGGCAGCAAAGGCCGGATCGCCGTCGCTGCCCTCTCCACCATCGTCCGGATCCCCTGGTTGGGGTGACGCTGGTGGCGCGGCAGTCTCCAAGATCAGGGCCTGCTCGATGATAAAGTGCCGAAGTGTTTGCATGGCCACTTTCTGACTGTCTTTGATGGCGGCTCGGTCGGGCGACTGCATGGCCGTGGCGGCCGTGGCAAGCTGTGTGGACGCGGCTTGGAGCATCGGGTGCGGCTCGCCGACTTGGGTAAGTTTCTGGCAGCTCGCTGCGAGTTTGCTTTGCCGAGCTGCCATGGCTTTGATCTTCTGTTTTTTGGCAGCGTTCGTGTCTCGGAACAACACCTTGTGTGCACTGGCGACAGCCAGCACATCAACCAGCCGCTGAACGTCCGGATCGGTATGGGTCATGATCACGATATTCGGCAGTCCGTGGAGCATGCTGATCACCGTAAATAGGGATTCGGTATTCTCTTTGAGCGCTGCTACCGCGAGCTCCATCTGCTCAAGCGCCGCTGGGTCCTTCGATTCCAGTCGGGTCAAAGCCACACGCATCAACTTGGCGGGTTCGGTATACGCTGGCATTTCCTTAGGTAAAACGGGGTCTCCGTTACCTCTGTGCTTATCTTTCGCTCTCTTGACGAACACGCTATACGATGGGATTCCCCCCGTAACCGACTCGAGAACCTGCCCATTTTTTTCTGCCTTGGTAAGCAGCTTGCTTTGCTCCTCTGCCAAGGCTTTCAGTTGTTCTGGGTTGGCTGACTGAGCCTTGTGCATCAACTCATCTTGTTGGTATTCCAGCATGGCGGTATCCGCGACTGATACATGTATAAAATCAACCAGCTCAGCGATTAAGCCGGTCTGTGATTTCGTATCCTTGACCAGTGTATGTGCCTTCGCCAGCGATTCGGCGGCAACGTCTTGAGCGTCGAGGGCGTCGGTCTTGTCGTTGGCTTCCAGAGAATCCACCGCGTCTTCCAAGTCAGAGGCTGCGAATGTTAACGGCGTGCCGACATCCACTCTCGCGGCCACTAAGTCCAGCAGGGGTGCGACATCTTCCATACAGCGTCTCAGGTGGGCGAACATCGGCAGTAGCTCTGAGGCGTCGTCATTTTTCAATGCCTTGGTCGCTTTGATCATGTCCCGCTGCTCGGCGACGATGTCGCCCATGTAGCCATTGGCAAATGTGACTGATCGTTGAAACATCAGCAAACTCTGCAGGAGTCCGAGCTGTTCGTTCTGTCGGGACACAATCGCCAAGGCCTCGGCGAGGATATCAGCCGCTTGCTCTTGGTTACCGAGCGCCTTATCGGCATCGTTTGCTTTCAGTGATGTTAGAGCACCACGCATCGCCTGTTCTGCCCGCTTCATCCGGCCGAGAAGTGGCGGAATGTCTTGATCCGGATTCGTCTGATTTTGTTTGACGAGGTCGTTATTGAATGTGGCCAGTTCCTCGCTCAGTAGAAGCTGAGCCTCGGCCAAGCCATCGACTTTCTGATTCTCTGCCGCAGCGGCATCGGTTTTCTCAAGCAGAGCGACCACCTTCGCTTCGTATTCCTCGATGAGCGCAAGGCGCTCGGCTGACACGGCGACCAGGGTACTTAGGCCCAATGTCTGAATTCCCATTTCCACGGACCAACGATCCACGAGTTGCGCTAGATTGGTCAGTGCCTTTTCTGCTTTGCTTTGCTGTGAGATGGCCGCGTCCTGTTGACCGGCAGCGAATTCTTTCAGTGCTTCCGCCATTGCGTCGTCGGCACCCTTCAATAGGGTTTGAACTGGGGGCGCTTGTTGGAATGTTTCATCAAACAGCTCGCTCCGCGGTGCAGGAACGGTCGGCAGGAGCAAGGTCAGCAGACGCTTGCGAAGTTTCTTCTGGGTTTGTGCGGTTTCAGCACCCCGTGTCTTAAAATCTTGAGCTGACATGCCGGCGCACTGTTCGCGGAGCATCGCTTGGACTTTGACAAGCAAGCGCATCTGGTCTCGGGTTTTGATCAGCGTCGTATAGGCGCCACTCATGCGCACACTGAACTCCGCATCGAGCAAAGTCGTGACCAACTCGGCCTGAAAAAGCTCCGCCTGATCGGCTTTACCTTGCGTGATCAACTCCGCAGCTTGACGCATCCGTTGTTCAGTCTGGGCAGCCTGCAAGTTCTTAACACTTTGGGCCAACCGGAGAACGGCCAACGGTCGCTTCTCATAGCGCATTCCTTTTTGAAGATCGGTGAGCAGGCGATGGGTCCACTGCGCGAGTTCATCTTGTTCTTTTGAGAGTGCGGCTCCCGCATCAGCCGCTCCAGCCGACTTGGCTTGGACAGCACGCCAACGCAAGGACGCCTGAACCTGGGCCAGCATGCGGGCTTCCCGTGCGTAGACTTCCTGGGCCGTATCAATGGATCGGAGCAAGACCAGACTGCCCAACTCGCGGGCGGCGGTATTGACCGCACGCGCAGCGGATGATGGGTCGGGTAACTCCTGCGTATCGCCTGCTGCGACGCCGGACTGATGCCGTAGGAGGGACGCCGCGTTGGTCAGGTGTTTGTCCGCGATGTTGATTAAGTTCGAACGAACGTGCTCAAGGGACTCGCCCACCCGCGCATCCGAGACGTTGTTTGCTGCTAGATCATCAAGCAAGAATTTCACCTTTGACGCAATCTCCGTGAGTTGATCCCGCACCAGTCCTTGCCGGATTGCTTCGACTTGGCAGGTCTGCATATAGGTGTCGGCCCCCGGTTCCAGGGCACGCACGTTATCAAATGCCGAACGCTGCTGTCGGTAGATCGTCTGTATGCGCGAGAGTAGGCGGTCTTTCTTTTTCCGGATTTGTTTGAGGTAAGCCCTTTTGGAGAGGAATGTCATCCGTCGTGTGTCCGAGCGAACGACATGCGGGCCGTCCTTCCCCGGGTAACGGTCGCTGACTTCCATGGTGAAGGATAGGGTGTCGCCGATTTTCAGATCCGGTAATGTTTTTCGGTAGTCCCAGTCGATGGGCTGATCGCCCTGCCCCCCCTGAGTGGGAAGCTTGATTTTAACGCTTGCTTCATCACGTTGATTGACACGATAGGCAACGACGGTTGAGCCAATGCCGTGGTCGTCCTGGACGCGGGCAGCAAGGCTGAGCGGGCGACCGATCATCGCGACGATATTCGATTCGGGCGAAGTTAATTCGACCCGTGGCGCCTGGTCCGAGGCGACCTGAAGGAAATAGCGCGGGCTGGTAAAATTGAACCCGTGTTCTTCTTCTACCCACGAGAAACTGTAGCCTCGTGAGGCTTTTGCCTGTTCCTCAATGACAATCTGTCGGCCGCCCTTGGTTACTTTCAGCGGTAGCGGTTCTTTGCCGTCGCGGTGGAGCATCGCCTTACGGACGGGGCGGTCGAGGGTGATCTGGGAGTTGAGCTTGGTTTGCTGTGGCACGGTCAAGGTCAACGCCTCGACCGTTTCCACTTCCCGCTCCAGGTAACTGGGAAACTCGAGTTTGACCTGCACGTCGTCGATGCGTGGTGCGGCGATCACCTGCACCTGATGCCAGTCGCTGCGTGCGTCCCCGGCTTTGATCCGGTAGCTGAAGTCACGCGAGGCCGAGGCGAGCGTGTATTCGCAGCTGCCGTCGGTGACAGGCAGCTCGATTTCGCGGGGTTTTCCGTCGCCGGTGCGAAGATAGAACTTCGCCGTATCGGGAACGACGCCGGACACGCCGATGATGATCTTGGCGCTGTCGCCCTCCTTCACCACCAAATCCTTGGCTTTGAGGTCGAGTTTGGTTTTGGTCGGGTAGGCAATTTGTGTCCAAGGGGTGAAGATTCGTGCCAAACCTGCGGCGAGGAAGGGGCCGTTGATCACGGCAAAAACGAGTACCAACCCAGCCAAGGCTGAAGCCACCCAGATCGGGGTCTTCAGGTTCTTGAAATCCACGATCTTGCCCGGTTTCAAGTCCCCAGCGGCGCCTTCGGCCTTGCTGCAGGTTGCGTCCATCAGCGCTGCCGATGACCCGGGTTCCGTTTTTGACGCGCGAAACTGGACTGCGGTAACGAGCAGGCTCTCGAGGCCGCCGTGCTGCTCCTCGACCTCCAATGCAGTGCGCGTGGCGCTGAACAGCCGCAGGTGCCGCCAGCCGTTTCGCCATGCCTTGTAGAGCGTCACCCCCAGGATGATTGCTAAAATCACCGCCCGGCCAGCTGTCGGCATGTAGGTCAACCAGTCGATGACCATGCCAAGCAGGAAGAGTGGAATACCCCAACGAAATAGTGCCAAAAAGCCGGCACTCATGTGCTTGCGTTGCGTGCGGTGCCACACCGCGCGCAGGCACGGTTCGAGGGCGGATTTTGGAAATGCTTTACTCATGGTAGGTCGTGTCTTCTTCGCAGGATCCATTCGGCTCCTAATAGGCCCGCGAGCAGTACCACCACCAGCATGTTATCCCAAAGCGGACGCTCGGAGCGCAGGGTGATGGATGCCGGTTCCCCGTTGATGAGGTCGGTGAGTTCGTCAAGTTCGCGGACGCCGAGCACGGCGCCGCCGGTTAGATCTGCAATGCGTTGCAAGTGGTCGGAGCGCATGCCGGTGTCCAGCAACTCCTGCCGGACGTCACTCACTTGAAACTCCGTGGTGCTGGAAATCCGCTTGTCGTTTTCGTTAGCCTCAAGTCTGTAGCGGCCCGCTTCCGACGGGGTGAAGTAACCCTCATACAGCCCGGGTTGCGACTTGTCTGGCCGAAGGCTGACAAGTTCCTTCGCTTGCCCGCCTGCTAGGCTCGTTACGTAAGCCTCAAATACCGGCTGGGAGATCGGCTCAAAGTTTTCGTCCAGAACATGCGCATACAAGCGACACTGGCCGTCGACGGAGTACACCGAGCGGTCGGTTTCCAATCGGATGCGTTTGTGTTCACCCATCAGGCGCGAGAGAGTCATGAACTGGATGCACTGTGACCAGACGCGCCAGTGATACTTGTCGCCGGTCTTATAGCGCAGCCGCCACAGTCGGTCCGAGGCGACCGACATGCATTTGCCTGTCCCGTAGCGCTGCCAAGCGACCAGCGGGTAGCCCTGGTCCCGTGCCGTGCTGTCGGAGAGCACGGCGAGAACCGTCGCGGCAGGTTTGGCAGAGAGCAGCGGTGGCAGTTGATCCATCGGTGCCATACGGCTCCAGATGCGATCGTTGAGTTCCATCTCGTTCTCCAGCGTCATGACCAGGCTGCTTCGGCCTTCGGGGGTCAGCACCGGGTAGACCGATCCTGTGATTTTATCCCATTTCGCTTCGGCATCAAACCGAACCGGGAGCATGGACTGCACTGGCGTGCCCGCATAGGAGCCGGGCGAGTGCATCGGTCCACAAAGCATCAGCAGTGATGCACCGCGGTCGCGGATGAGTTCTTCTAGCAGCCCAAGCTCTTCATCGGTAAAAAAGGAGGCATCGACGTCACCGAGAATCACCAGATCATACTTGAATGCCTCTTCCCGTTTGCTCGGAAAACGCTCGATGTGTTCCGGTGAGTTCCGTGCGACCTCGGGCCCGACATTGGACGCGATAAAGGTGGCGTTGATCCGCGGGTCGCGTTTCAGGATTGCACGCAGGTAGCGGAACTCCCATCGGGCATTACCCTCGATGTAGAGCACGTTGACCTTTTCATTCACGACCCGGATGCTTCGCGTCACACGGTTGTTTGCGATCGAGACTTCGTCGTCAAATGGCTCGATGAGCACGTCGATCTGTGCTGCGCCCTTCTCATTAATATCAACATTAAAGTCGACATCTTCGAATTGCAGTCCGCCATCAAAGCGAACAATACGGGAGGAGACGCGTCGGTCATTGAGAAGCACTGACAGCCGCGCTGTGCGTTGTTCGTAGCCCTCCGATTGGATATGGACCCGGACCGGCACGCTGTCGCCGGAAAAAGCCACCTCCTGCATGACGATGTTGCGGATCGCAACATCATCCGGATTGGCTAGACCAAGCGGCACGGTGTAGACTGGGATACCGCGCGCGCCAAGATCCTGAAGGACGGCCTCGGACCGCTGCGAGGTCGCATTGTCGATGCCGTCAGAGAGCAAGATGATACCCGCCGGGGGGATCCCGCCGGAATTGGCCACCGCCTCGAGTGAAGCGGCAATCGAGGTGCCCGGCTCGTTGGCCTTAAGCCCTGCCAGATCTTCGGAGGTCACCACTTTCCCGTCGCTGATCAGGCGCGGGGTCTGACCGAAGACGTGATAGCTGAGATCGAGCGACTCGCCGAGCGATTCAAAAACTGGACGACCTGATTCGTTGAGGATGGCCGAGCCAAGATCCAGGCGCGAGGCGGAGGAGATCGTCTGGCGCTGTTTCGAATCCAGCTCCATGACCGCGCGGTCGGCTTCGGCTTCCTCCTCGAGAGAAACCATACCCAGTGCTGCCGCGGCGTCGACGAGGTCATCGGAGCTCTTGCGCTGATCCTTCATCGACATGCTCTCCGAAACATCGAGCAACACCGGTAAACTGCGGACCTGCGTGTGGGTCTCGGTGATGACGGCGGTTGGTTCGAGCAACGTGGCCACGATCAATGCAAGAACCAGCACCCTGGCAATGACCAGGGATGCACGCAGCCACATGGGTAATCCCCACGGGCGGCGGTAGAGGTAGATGCTTAACAACACGATCGCGGCGAAGATCGCTACGAGGGTGCCGGTGGACAGCGGCCGGGCCCAGAAGACTTGCTCGATCTGGCCGATGATAGCAATAGTCGATATGGCTTCAGGCATCTTGTGTTTCGGGAAGGGTTTCGGGTGTATCGGCCACTTGTTTGCTGCGCTTTTGTTTTCGACTGCGGAGGCGGTCGGCGAGAAGACTTTCGATCAAGAGTAGAACGAGCCCTGCAATCATGAACTGCCGCCAAGACGAGCGGCCGGTGCGGGAGGCTTCGATCGCCGCCGCGAGTTCTGCCTCAGAATGGGCCAGTGTGATGTCGAGGCCCTCGAGGTTTGTATTTAAATCCGTGGACGCGAGCGAGGCGATGTCCGACTCGCTCGGGTCAACATTGACCGCCACCGGCATTCCCGGTGCCTGCACGCTGACCTTCGCTTCGTAGAAGCCGGCCTCTGCTGCATTTTCCAACATAGCCACAAACTGGCCGCGGTGTTCGCGCACTGAGACGGTGATCGATTCCTCCGAAGGCGTATCAAACACCGCGTCGCTGGCGTCAGGCTGTTCGACGTAGGTCAGCGAGAGTGAATCGCCGACGACGCGTGGCTGCTCGAACTCCCGTCCCGCGAGATAGGTCACGATTTGCTGCATGAGCATCGGGAAGACCGGCGTCAGCGCCATATTATTCCAGCTCGTATCTGCCGAGGTGGTGAACTGGAAGACGTGGCCGCGGCCGAGCGAGTGCTCCAACAAGATCGGCTCGCCGCTCCCGGCCAGGCTGAGGACTGGGAAGCTGGAGGGGGTGGGTTGCACATCCATTCTCGTTAGGAAACGCGTCTCGCTGAACAGATCTTCTGGAAGGGAGAGTAGCGGCATGCAGACGCTGTGGTCCGGCATGGAGGGGTCCAGCGGCTGACCGGCCCCAAGCTTAGTACTGGTCTCGACCGGAGGCCCGAGCTTGGCCGGGGGCAAGGAGGTGGAACCGCTCGCCATGCGTTCGTTCCACACCGATGTTTTTACATTTTTCCCGGCGAACCAGACGAGGCCATTCCCCTCTCGGACATAGCGCGAGAGTTGCTCGACCTGCTGTATGGTGATTTCTGGTACGTCGGCGAGTACAATCACATCGACCTCCTCCAGCGGCTCGGCAGGCAGGGACAGCCACGGCACCGAGCGGACAATGTAGTCCTCATCCTGCGCCCCGTCGCTGCGGGCCAGCAAGGCGGACACGATGAGGCGGCCGGCATCGCCATTTGATCCATCTACGCAGAGGACTGAGACGCGGTCGCGGACGACCGCAACCACCCGCCGCACGTTATCGGTCGGGAGAAGGTCGCCGCTGATCTCAGCGGTGATGCGGGTAGCACCCGCATTATGGAAAGGTACAAAAAGCGACACCGTCTCCGATGCTCCTGCGGCGATGACGGGAATCGTTTTGCTGTCGATCTGCACACCCTCGACGCGGCACTGGACCTCGACGTTGGCGACTGGAGCCGTGCCGCAGTTTTTGACGGTGGCCTGGTAACGGGCGGTGGCGCCTTTGCGCAGCTCACCGGAGACGAGGTCGAGTTCGGTGACGGCGAGGTTGGCGGGTGCGCCGGGTACGGGAACTAAGAAGACCTCCGCATCGTTGCGTAGGTCGGCGAGCGCCTCTTGGAAACGCGCCGAGGCGCCCCTCCAGTCCCGCTCCTGGACATCGGTGATGAAGTAGATTTCTTTCTTGGATGCCTCCATGTCGTCGGCTAGTTCTTTGAGTCGCTTGGGAACGCGATCGAGGTCGAGTCCTGCCGGCACCGGCTTTGCCTTCAGGAGGAGGTCGGTGAAGCGGTCGCGGTCGAAAGCCATGTTGTGGATGAGGACTTCGTCTTTGCCGCCGAGGAGGATGAGAGAAACCGGGTCACCGGCTTGGATGTGCTCGCTGATCACCTCGACTTGATCCAAAGCGCGATCGAAGCGGGTCGAGTCCTCGCCGCCATGCTTCATGCTGAAAGAGGCGTCGAGCCCGATGACGATCCCGGACCGCGACTCGCCGGGTATCCAGCTCGCAGCATCATCCCGCAACGCTGGGCGGGCGAAGGCCAGGACGAGGAGGAGCAAGGCAAGGCAGCGCAGGATCAGCAGGAGAAGATCGCGCAGCTTTATCTGTCTGGAGCGCACATTCACGTTGCGATTGAGAAACTGCATCGCAGCCCAGTCGGTCTTCTTGACCTGCTGCTGGTTGATCAGGTGTGCGAG
The DNA here is from genome assembly GCA_029287105.1 of Akkermansiaceae bacterium. Classification (GTDB taxonomy): domain Bacteria; phylum Verrucomicrobiota; class Verrucomicrobiia; order Verrucomicrobiales; family Akkermansiaceae; genus Oceaniferula. The sequence continues at coordinate 14,966 of JARFRT010000352.1, forward strand.
AATCGGCAATGCGACCCCGAGTGCCCCGAGCAGGAGCAATGGATTGAGAAAATTCATATTAGCGTGCCCCCACCGATGGTCCCATCATGTTTAACGAGCGGTTTTCGAGATACTCACTGAGTAAGCCGTCCAGCGGGCGGGATGTGTCCACCAAAGAGTAATCGACCCCACTTCCGATACAGCGGGTGCGAAGTTCATCGAGGTATTCGGTGAGGTTCGCCATGTATTCCTTCCGGATTTTTTCCGGCTGGGTGATGAGTTCCTCGTCATTTTCCAAGGCATCGAATTTCCAGGTTCCTTTGAATGGGAACTTGAGTTCGTACGGGTCGAGGGTGTGGAAGACAACGACGTTATGACCACTGAACCTGAGACGCTGCAAGCCGCGCATGATATCGTCGACATCCGAGAAGAGGTCGGAGATCAGAATCACAAATGACCGCCTCTTAATCTGCATGGCAATGTCGTTGAGCTGTCTGGCCACGCTGGTTTTTGGTGTCGGCTTGATCTCGCGCAGGATTTTTTCAATCTGCAGGATGATACTCATCGTCGAGCGCGGCGGCAGGTGCGCCCGCATCTCTGAGTCAAACACGCTC
>JARFRT010000493.1 GCA_029287105.1 Akkermansiaceae bacterium
CCAAGCCCCCAACCCCAGCCCCCACCCCAAGCCCCCAACCCAAGTCTTCTTTCGCGCATTTCGTCTTCTTTCGCGTTCAAAAAAAATGAAATACCCGCCGGCGCCAGCGAATTGAAAGTTTAGCATTTAGTATTTGATAAAAGCGACTAGCTTTGCGCCTCCATGGCACCTCAAGCAACCAACGTCCGCCGCGCCGCCGTCTCATCCCTCAGGGCATGGGCGAAGGGCCACATCTATATGGACTCCCTGATCGAACGCCAAGCCGCGAAAAACGGACTGAGCCGTCAGGACAGAGCCCTGCTGCAATCGATCGTATCCTCGGTCCTGCGCAACCGGCGCTTGCTGGATTTTTGGATTGCCAAGTTGCGCAAAGGAAAACTCGACCATGAAACGCGCGATATTCTGCGTGTCGGAATCAGTCAACTACTGCTTCTGGGTATCGCCGATCACGCCGCGGTCAATGAAACCGTGAACTGCGGCAAAATAACCGTCCGCGGACAGATCAATGCCGTCCTGCGCCAGACGATCGAGCGCCGCGACCGACTCGTGGAGCAAGCCGCGGATCTGCCTGCCCCGGAGCTCTACTCCCACCCCGACTGGTTGTGGAAACGCTGGCGAAAGGTTTACGGTAAAAAAGACGCCGTCGCACTCATGCAGTGGAACAACCAACCGGCAAAAACAATCGCCCGCGTCAATCCGCTGGTTGCTGATGCACTCGAAACCGTCGCCGCCTACGAGAAGGCGACCCCGCTTGACGGGCTCGACGGATACTTCGAGCTGGATGGAGCCCCCCCCGGCGAGTGGATGAAACGGGGCCTGGTCTACATCCAGGATCCCGCAACCCGACACAGCGTGGAACTGCTGGCGCCCGAACCCGGAGAAACCATCCTCGATGCCTGTGCCGCACCAGGTGGCAAAGCCGCAATGATCGCCGCCGCCATGGAAAACCGCGGTGAAATCCTCTGCACCGACAGTAACGAAAAACGACTCCCGCGCCTCAACGAAAACCTCACCCATCTCGGGATTGATATCGCCACCGTGCAGTGCCACGACTGGCATGCGCCCGCGCCCGATGCCTGGCACGGGAAGTTTGATGCCATCCTGCTCGACGTCCCTTGCTCCAATACCGGAGTGCTGCGCCGTCGGCTCGACGCACGATGGAGGTTACGCGCCGAGGACATCGTCGCACTCACAAAAATCCAGACGGAGATTCTCGGCAATGCCTTGGCGTGTCTCAAGCCTGACGGGCGCATTGTTTACTCGACCTGCTCACTGGAACCGGAGGAAAACCACGATCTGGTGACCCGGTTCGTGTCGGAGCACCCCGGATGGAAACTTGAGGCCGAACATCAGGCGCTGCCATTTTGCGACCACAGCGACGGCGCCTACGCCGCCCGTATCGTGCAAAGCTGAGCACTCCGGGACGAATCCGCCGGCAAGGGGAGGGGGGGAGACGCGCAGTGGCGTATTCCAGCCCGGACGCATTGGTCCGGACCTCAGATCAGATGAGCTCCCTCGGGTCGACGGCTTCAATGCCGTGCGCTTCGCCCACCGGGCCACACGTCAGCTTGCCCTTCATGCAGTTGATGCCGCTGATGAGTTCAGGTCGGACAACACAAGCGTTCGGGACCCCCTCATCGGCAATCATCGTGGTCCATCGCTGGGTGCTGTTGTTGAGCGCCTGGGTCGCCGTGCGCGCGTAAGCCCCCGGCATGTTGGCCACACAGTAATGCAACACCTCCTCTTCAAAATAGGTCGGGTCGTCATGAGTCGTCGGACGGGTTGTCTCCGAACACCCGCCCTGGTCCACGGCAATATCAACAAAGACACTGCCCGGCTGCATCATGCGCAACATTTCCCGCGTGATCAGATTCGGCGCCTTCGCCCCAGGCACCAACACCGCACCAATCACCAGATCCACGCGCGGTAATAAATCCGCCAGATTCGCCTCGTTGGAAAAGACCGTGTGTGCCCCTTCCATCGTAATATCAAGAAAACGCATCCGGTCGAAATCCACTTCGAGAATACTGACATCCGCACCAATGCCCGTCGCCACCCGCGCCGCGTTGACACCAGCCGTGCCACCTCCAATCACTAACACCCGACCCGGAGCAACCCCGGGGACACCCCCCAAAAGCGTGCCGCGACCGCCCCGATGCTTGGCCAGATGGTAGCTGCCGACAATCGACGACATACGCCCGGCAATTTCACTCATCGGCTCCAGCAAGGGGAGCCGACCATTCACCTCGATGGTTTCGTAGGCAATGGCAGTGCAGCCCGTTTCGACCAGGGTTTCCGTCAGCTTTTGATCCGCGGCAAGGTGCAGGTAGGTAAACAGCGTGTGTTGCGCGTTGAGCAGGGCAACCTCGCTCGCCTGCGGCTCCTTCACCTTGACGATGAGTTCCGCCTCCGCAAACACGGCCTC
>JARFRT010000495.1 GCA_029287105.1 Akkermansiaceae bacterium
AAGCCAATCTCAAGCTGAAGGACCAAACACTCATCTTCGGAACCGCCGCAGACAGTTCGATCGGACTGGATGTCGATGGCATCGACTTCCGCCATACCGTGATGAAAGCCGAGGAAAAAGGCATCGACCCGACCGTCGCGGTCAACAACTCATGGCTGCTTAAGCATGAGAACATGAAACTGATCTGGGACAAGCACAAGCTGATCACCGCGAAGCTGGAGGAGGAGCTCAAGGCCAAGGGCCGCAAACCCACCGAAAACGACATCTACCGCATCAACTGGCAGGAGATCGCCGGCCTGCGGGATAAAACCATGGCGGATCTCGAAAAGATGAGCCACAAGGAGATCCTCGCCCTCTTCCCCGGCGATATCGATGGTTTTGCAGGGCCGAATCACAAGAAAGTGGAATACCCCTCGATCACCGTGCCCCGCGAGCAGGTGCGCTTCGAATCCGTTTTCAGCCCGCGCTGGAACACCTACTACGCCACCTACTTCACCATCACCGGCCTGCACGGCCTCCACGTGATCGCCGGGGCGCTGGTGCTCGCCTACTACCTCTTCTTCGGACGTAAGATGTACAATGAGAACCCCGTGTGGCTCGCCAACCGCGTCGAAGTCGGCGGCCTGTTCTGGCACTTTGTCGACCTTGTGTGGATATTCCTTTTCCCTATTCTGTATTTGATGTAGAGTGTCTCCCCGTTTCCCATTTCCCATTTCCCCAGAACCATTACCGTGAACCATTACCGAGAACCATCCCATGGCTGATTCACCTGAAGCAATTAAAAAGCACATCAAGCTTTACCTCCTGATTGGTGCGACACTCTTCGCCTGCACCTTACTCACCGTTGCCGTGGCCAAATTCGAGTTCCTCGACTTTGGTGAGCGGGGCTTTGATCACGTCGATGCCACCATCGGCTTGCTGATCGCGCTTTTCAAGGCAACCCTGGTGGGCTTGATCTTCATGCACCTGAACCATGAGAAGAAAATGGTCTACTGGCTGTTTGGCCTGGGCATCATCTTCGGTATCGCGCTCATGGCGATCACCGGATTCGCCTTCTCGGATCCGATCGAGTTTGAAGGCTTCTTCGGCCGATAGTCATACCCTGCCGCCCCAGCGGCACAAGACCCCACTTCCTAATCCCCACTTCCCAACTCCATGTCCCTCAAAGGTTTTCACATTCTTTTCATCACCCTGGCTACCCTGCTTTGCGTCTTTGTCGTCCTCTGGGCCTTTGTCCTCGCGTCCGCCTCGGGCGGCGGCCTTAAAGTCTTTGGCGGCACCTGTGCGGTGGCAGCAGTCGTCCTCCCTCTCTACGGCGTCTCGTTCTACCGCAAGGCCAAGAAGATATAGCACCGAGCCTAAGCACCGATCATTCCAACTCCATCCCTCACCACACCATGATATCACTACCGAATATTCTCGCCTGCTCCGTCTGTATGGGTACCGGCAAAGAGCACCTCGACTCCGTGGCCGCCGGCTATGCGATGCTGGTGATGCTGGTGATCATCATTCCCATGCTTGTCTCGATCATCTTTTTCATCGCACGCATGGCAAGACGCGAAAACGCCAATCTCGACCCCGCCCTTTCTGATTAACCCACTCTCCGGAGCGGCCCATCTCCCCGTTCCCGAGCACCATTTCCAAGCAACCATTCCCCATGTCTATCCTCGATTTATTCGGCATCCCAAGTAACTACTCGCAACACGGTGAGCAGGTCGACCAGATGAACTCAGTCATCCACTGGTTGATGCTGGTTCTCTTTGTCGGCTGGACCATTTTCTTTTTCGTCGTGCTGTTCAAATTCTGGCACAAACGCAACCCGACCCCCTCATACAGCGGTGTAAAAAACCATGTCTCCTCGCACCTGGAGATCGGGGTGGTGATTATTGAGGCGGTCTTCCTGCTTGGCTTCGCCTTCCCGCTCTGGGCAGAGCGCACCGACACCTTTGATCGCGTTGTTGCCAACGACCCCGACGCCCCGCGCGTCCGCGTTGTCGGGCAGCAGTATAGCTGGACCTATCATTACCCCGGAAACGACGGCATATTCGGTCGTACCGATAACGCGTTGATCACCGGCGAAAACTCGCTTGGTATCGATGCCAGCGATCCCAACGGTGATGACGACTTCATCTCCACCTCCATCCTCCGTCTGCCTGTCAACCGTAACTGCATCCTTCAGGTATCCTCCAAGGACGTGATTCATAACTTTGCCATCGTGCCGATGCGGATCCAGCAGGACTGTATTCCGGGCAAGGAAATCCCGATGTGGTTCAAGCCTGTCGAGGAAATGGAAACCTACGTTGTCTGCGCCCAGCTCTGCGGCGAGGCGCATGCCAACATGAAGGGCAGCATGGAAGTCATCAATGCCGAGGAGTATTACAAGTGGGCCAAGTCCCGCAGCGACGAGGAACTGGCTAAAAGGAAAAGTAGTTCGGCAAAAGTAGTTTTGCTCACCCCGTGATTGAGTTCTATCTGGTCGCGGGGATCTATCCTGTTTGCTGATTTTATATTGTCATAATA
>JARFRT010000443.1 GCA_029287105.1 Akkermansiaceae bacterium
GGGCTTTCATGACCGCGCTCCAGAACTCGCGTTCGAGCACACTCCCGCCTTCGGCGGACCAGATTTCGGAGATGGCGGCCGAGGCGTAGCGTTCGGCGAGGACGTTGGGAATCATGGGGAAAGGATAATTGGAGGAATGAACACATGAAGGAACGTGACGGGAGTCGGGGGGGAATCAATACGGAAATGGGGGAGCTGACAATTCTAAAAGGGCGGCGTCGTGTCCTACCACCCCATTGAGCATTCAGGGGCTGGAACAAAGGGTGCGGACTGAAGTCGCATTTTGAGAAATGGAGGTCGTATGGCCCTTTGAATCCTTAGCGCTCGAGGGCATTGAGGATGTAATCGGATGGCATGAAGTCCCGGATGATCACCTCTTGCTGGTCACCGCGTTTCATCCGCACTTCGGAGATGTTGAAATTGGGGGTTTTGTGCGGCGCGAACAAAATATCATCGTGGGTGCTGTTTTCATGTTTCTTGAACATGCCGGGAACGATGTCTCCGCCCAGATGGTCGTCCCGGCCGGTTGCCAGGTGGCAGGTTCCGAGGATTTTTTCGTCCTGGATATCCGAATAGGAAACGGGCAGCACCTGCGTACCGAAGCCGAGTTCTCCCAGAGTGCCGGTCATGGGGTCGTCTGCGAGTCGCTGGTTGTGCTCATCGATGGTCGCCTGATTGCCCTGAATCAAGGTTGAGCTGATGATATTCCGGTCAACCACCTCCAGCACCCCCAGCGTGCCATCCTCGTACTTCATCGGGAACTGGCCATGCGCGTCCTCGGGGACAAAGTAAACTTCCCCCGCGGGAAGGTTGGCCACATCCGGGGCATCCCCCTTGCACAGTCCGTGACTCTTTTGCGCCTCCTGACCACCCAGGCCGAGCCAGGCCGTCAGCACCCGCCCGTCCTCAAGGGTGAAATCAACCTCGATCTCATCGGCGTGGTTCATCGCCAGACGAACCCTCTCGGCATCCGCTGACACCTCATCGTAATTCACGGCAAGGCCTGAATTCAGGATCACATCGTTGACCCCATGCAAAGTCGCGCCGCGGAAACCAAACTCCTTGCACTTCTCGGTCAGCGGCGCCGTGGCACTCCAATCCGTGATACACAGGATGATGTCGTAGTTGGTATAAATATCCTCTTCCAGCGAAAGCTGTTTGCCTTGCGCATCCCAGCACGGGTCCTGCATGTCGAGGTTGGAGCCGTGGGTGCAGAAATAGGCAAACATTTCACCCCCATTCATGCCGAGCTCCTCCATCACCCCGCCATGGAGTGCCTGGTAGAAATGCTGGTAGGCATTCTTTTGCACAGCAAAACCCTCCGCCTCGAGGTAGGCGTGGTTTTTCATCATCGTGGACGGGTCGTCAAAGTCGGTCAGAATACAAACCCGGCATCCTTCGGTCGGTTCAAAGACCGTGCCTAACAAACGCGCCAAACTAAAGTCGTCAAACTGTCGTTTATTCGGGTCGCTCAAAATCTCTTTTTGCAAATAATCGGGTAAAGACATGATTCGAACCTACGCATGAAGCGATAGCACGCAAGGGTAAGTTCAACGATTATGTGATTTGGCTAACACCGGCAGATTCACGAGATTCCCCTGATTCCGCGGAAATATCCGAAGCAGACTAAAGTGTCGAATACGCTGCTGTGCGAAATCTGCTATGGTCGTAATGCATCAGGGGCGGGATCTGCGCCGGTGCCGGATGTGTCATCGGCGGCAACATTTTTTCAACGATCGGGTGGCTGGCATTCAGCGCTGAGCCGGCAGGCCGGGGCCACGGGAGCGTAAGAAGTGATAGGCGAGCATCTTGACGCGGTCGTTCAGGAAAAACCAAACCAGTGAGTAGCCCCAGACCATGAGCGCCCACCCCCATCCGATCGGGGTCATGAAAACCCCGAAGACGGCGATCAGGGTCGCGACGATTTGCGTGCCGACGACTGCGCCGAGCATCAGATTGGCGGGGCGGATTGACCAGAACGATCCGTGGGTGCGGGTCAGGAAAATCGTGAGGTGTCCGGCGACGGAGAGTTTGAGGTAGATCAGCGTCTGGATTGTCGCCCGGTCCAGATGGAAAACCTGTTCGCCGAGATAGAACAGGCCGAAAGAAGCGGTGACGCCGGTGATGCCCAGCACCGTAGCGATACCCAGCACGACGCGCATGTCCCAGGCTTCGGGTTTCCTTGAGTAGTGAACGCGATCGAAGGCGATCGACAGGATGGCGCCGTCGTTGAGTAGCGCCAGCATCACAATCATGACTGCGGTGACCGGGTAGAAGTCGAATACCAGAATCGAGAGCGTCATGAACAGCAGCACGCGGATCGTCTCGGTGATGCGGTAGATCGCGTAGCTGTTCATCCGCTGGAAGATTTTCCGGCTTTCCTTGATCGCGTCGATGATGACGGACAGCCCGGGCGTCAGCAGTACAATGTCGGCTGCCAGGCGCGCAGCATCGGTGGCTCCCGAGACCGCAATGCCGGCGTCGGCCTTCTTCAGGGCGGGCGCGTCATTCACGCCGTCACCCGTCATGCCGACGATATGGCCGTGTCGCTGGAGTACTTCGACGATGCGGTATTTGTGCTCGGGAAAAACCTGCGCGAATCCATCCGCGTGCTCGATGGTGTCGTCGAGTTGCGCGTCATCGGGATGAGTGGTGTCGGCAAATTCCCGTGCATCCATCAGCTTGGTGCCGAGTCCAACCAGACTGGCGACCTCCTTGCCAATGGCGAGTTGGTCGCCGGTGAGCATCTTCACTGCGACGCCCATCGCCTTGGCCGTTCGAATTGTTTGTGCCGAGTCATCGCGGGGCGGGTCGAACAATGGTAGCACGCCGAGGAACTGCCATACGCCATCTGCATCCGTGCGCGCCACAGCGAGGGAACGGAATCCACGCCGCGCGAATTCCTGCACCGCGATGTCCACCTCGTTTTGCACGGCAGCACGGTTCGCGGCAAGCGTGAGGATGACCTGTGGTGCGCCCTTGGTGGCCTTGAACGTCCGGCCGTCCGGCCCCTTCACTTCCGCTTCCGTCCTTTTGTGGACGGGATCGAACGGCTGGAAGTGCACAACCTGGTATCCCGCCAACGCGTCAGCGGACATCAACCCACCGAGCACCGCGAGATCGATGGCGTCGTGGTTTTCGACACGTGAGGCGAGCCCGCCGACCGCAACCACTTCTTCGGCGGAAATGCCCTGCACACAGAACGGCTCGCCCAGGGTCAGCTTGTTCTGGGTCAGTGTGCCGGTCTTGTCGGTGCAGAGCACGTCCATGCCCGCGAGTTCCTCGATCGCGACGAGCCGACTGACGATGGCCTTCTTCCGCGCGAGCAGGCGCGCCCCGACGGCCATCGTGACCGAGAGCACGGTCGGCATCGCGACGGGGATCGCCGCTACCGTTAATACGAGTGCGAATTGCAGGGTGGTCGGGAACCGGTCCCCGCGAAGCAGCGCGACCGAGATGATCAGCACCACGAGCGCGACCGCCATGGCGATCAGGAAGTTTCCGATCTTGAGCACGGCCTTCTGGAAGTGGCTTCTGCTGGCCGTCTCCTCGACCATTGCCGCGGTCTTTCCAAAAAACGTCTGCGCTCCTGTCGCAGCGACGACCGCTTCGTTTTCGCCCAGTTTGATGATCGAACCCGAATACAGGGTCTCGCCCGGTTTCCGTTCCGCCGGCAGGGATTCGCCGGTGAGTGCTGACTGATCCACCTCGACCGGATCACCCGCCGCAAGCTGGGCATCTGCCGGGACGATGTCGCCCATGCGCAGTCGCAGCAGGTCACCGGGCACGAGTTCGCGCGCGGGTAGCATCCGCCATGCGCCATCGCGCTTCACGCGCGCCTGCATCGCAAGTGACCTCTTGAGCGCGTCGATGGTATTACCCGCCTGGAATTCCTCCCAGAATCCGATGCAGCCGTTCGCCAACAGCAGCATGATGATGATGGCGAAATCCGGCCAGTGCCCGACGACGGCGGAGAGCACGGCCGCCACCTCGACCATCCACGGAATGGGGCCCCAGAAATGACGGGTGAATTCCAGCAGCGGGTTGCGCTTTTTCTCGACCAAGGCATTCGGGCCATAGATTACGAGTCGTCGGCTCGCTTCCTCCTGGGTCAGTCCGGTCGGTTCCGGGCTTGGTCCCGGCCACGGGAGATCGGGCGGGGCAGGCGGCGGACGGTCATCCGGTTGGGGGCGCGCTTTCATCGGGTGGTGCCGGGGCGCCGATTGTGGTCAACTTGCTACCGGGCCGGGGCACTTGAGGCTATTGTCGGTTGGTGTGATTTTAGTCGATTATATCGGCTACGCATCACCACTAGGGGTTTGTTTTAGGAATAATCCTGAAGCCGATCAAAGTCAACCGGCAGGATACCGGTGACCCCGGCGGCATCTCGTCCGTTTGGCTCCTGCTCGAGATGAGGCAGAACAAATCGGTGTGGAACTATTCATTGAGTTCGGCCGTGATGGTTATGCCGGTGCGCGGCAGGCGCTGTCGATTCATCGGGCCGATTTATTGAGTTATGAAAAGAAGGGATTTCATGCTAGGCTCCCCCCAGCTATGAAACGTCGCACATTTCTCAAGATCACGCTGCCTTTGACACTCACGGGAAGATTGCAGGCAAAGTCCGCCGACTCGACTCAGTCCGGCGGGTCGCCCCAGTTGTCGTTCGGTGTCATCGCCGACCCCCAGTATGCCGACCAGCCAACACGCGGTTCCAGGTACTACCGGCAGTCGGTTGGGAAGTTGAAGGAGTCCATCGACCAATTGAACAAGCAATCACTCGACTTTGTGGTGACGCTCGGGGATGTGATCGACAAGGACATCAAAAGTTTTGATGCGATGATGCCGCTGTATCAGAAACTGGATGCCCCGCATCGACTGGTTCTCGGCAATCATGATTTTGCGGTGGCTGATGACGACAAGGCCAAAGTCATGCCCGCCATGGGGATGAAGCAGCCGTATTACTCCGAGGTGCGGGGAATGTGGCGCTTGATCTATCTCGACGGCACCGACGTCAGTGTTTTCCGACATCCCAAAAACGATGCCCGTACCGCGGCGGCGGTGAAATGGTTCCAGGAGCTCAAGCAGCAAAAAGTCAGTCAAGCGCGACCCTGGAACGGAGGGCTTGGCGACGCCCAAATGCGCTGGCTCAAAGAGGAACTCGAGGCCTCGAAGTCAGCCGGCCAACAAGTGATCGTATTTAACCACTATCCGGTCTGTCCCGCGGGGGATGGGCACAACCTCTGGAATGCCGAGGAGGTGGTCAAGCTGCTTTCCGCTTACCCCCTGGTAGCGGCGTATATGAATGGCCATAATCACAAAGGGAATTATGCCCATCACAAAGGCTGCCACTATGTCAACCTCAAGGGGATGGTGGAAACGGAACATACAAGTGCCTATGCCGTGGTGCGATGCTTTGCCGACCGGATTGAAATCGACGGTATCGGCACCGAGCCCGACCGCAAGCTTGGCTAACAGAATATTCTTGCCGCCGTCAGGGGCGCTGGACTCGGCGCAAAAATTGTTACGGGTGACAGGGGCCCGGATGGGCCTAATTTCCTGGGGCCGGAGTGGCCTTGAGGCCTAACAGGCGCTCGGCATTGCCCCGGTAGACGAGGTGCTTCACTTCCTCCGGCAGGTCGAGATTTTCCATCAGCGCGAATTGGGGCGCGGGTTTGGTGTTTTCTTTGAATGACCACCAACCGCAGTCGGTGGCGAAGAGGAGCTTCTTGCCATGACGGATCATGAATTTCCGTGTGTACTTCCTGTCCTTGCCGAGCGCCCGGGCACCGCTTCCGGCCGACAGGTCGGCATACAGGTTGGGATACTTCGCCAGCAGGCGGTCGCAGTCGCCGGTCCCAAGCTGCTTCCACCAAAACGGCCCATGGGCAATGAAGAGACACTTGGGGTGGGCTTGCAGCGCCGCTTCGAGATGAGGCAGCCCGGCTTTGTCCTTATTCTGGCTGTTATCCATGTGGAACATGACGGGAAACCCCACCTTGGCGCAGGCCGCGTAGAGTCGCATGTTCGCGGGGTCATCAAACATCAGGCCCTTGCCGTAGTGTTCACCGAATCCGATGGCGCCATCCTTCTTTTCTTGCCGCATCTTCTCGACGGCTTCCTCGACCGTGTTCACCTCGCCGGGACCGAAGATGCAGAAACGTTTAATCGTCCCCGGGTACTTGTCGTAATTGGCAAGCATCGCTTTTCGCTGCTGGTCGTTGCCGGGCAGCGACTTGGTCAAGGGATGCGTGATGGCGATCACGACACCATTTTGACGCATCCACTCCGCCACCTTGTCCAGACCATCCGGTTGGCAGGCAAAGGCATGCAGGTGGGTGTCGATGAT
>JARFRT010000456.1 GCA_029287105.1 Akkermansiaceae bacterium
GGCCCAGGCCTCCCGTTATCTTTCGAGTGGCAACTGCCCGATGACTACACGCTGAAATCATTCCACTGGCCAACGCCGCACCTCTACACCTCTGCCGACACACAGTTTTACGTCTACGAAAATGAGTATTATCTCCTTGCCGACATCACCGCATCCACGGATGCGAAAATGGGTGACCAGGCTGAAATCAGCGTAACGCCCACCTGGCAACTCTGTGATGCCAATGGTTGCGATCCCCCTGTTTCCGAGACACTCAAAATCGCGCTGCCCATTGCCGAATCCAGCACTCCCGATTCAGACCAATCTGACATTTTCAAAAATGCCAGGGCGGCCCTCCCTTCCCCCAAAAACCCATGGGATGTCACCGCCGAGCTCACCGGGACCGACATCATACTGACTCTGAAAACGAAAGACGGCAGCTTTACCAAATTAACCTCCGCCCATTATATCGATGATTCTGGTTTCAGTGATCCCGAAAAGAAACAGACTCTTGCCGCTACCGACGATGGTTACTCCCTGCAGATCCCGCGTGTAACTGAGCGCCCTATCGAAGGAATGCTGACGGGTATACTCATCCTCGGCGACCACGAGGCTTATCTTCTAAACACAGCGGTCTCTGGAGACACCTCCAGCCATTCCACAGGCAGTGGCGGCAAGAAGGCCGAGACAACACACACTGTGGTAACGGCCTCTGAGGATGAACGCAAAGCTGCAGCCGCCCTATATGATGTTAACGCCAAAGTCCCCTATGTTCTTCTCGACGGCTCAGAGGAAAAATCAATCAACCTGCTCACAGCCGTCGGGCTGATTACCCTCGGCGGACTCTTACTGAATCTCATGCCCTGCGTCTTCCCGGTGTTGGGACTGAAAATCATGGGCTTTGTCCAGCAGGCGGGTGAAGACCCTCGCAAAATAAAACTCCACGGTTTGGCATTCACCCTAGGCGTCATTGTCTCAATGTGGACTCTTGCCGCTGCGATCTACGCCCTGAAATACATTTGGAAAGTTGAGTTCGATTGGGGCGATCAATTGGCCTACGCGCCATTCCTCGCCGCGATGATTCTGATCTTGTTTGTGTTCGGACTGAATATGGCGGGGGTGTTTGAGCTTGGCACATCCCTCACCGGTGTTGGAGGTGAATTACAAACCAAAAAAGGCTACTCCGGCTCCTTTTTCTCCGGCGTGCTCACCACCCTCATTGCGACACCATGCACCGGCCCGTTCTTGGGCGTTGTATTAGGCTACACTCTGGCCCAGCCCGTCATCACAGGGATGATGCTTTTTACAGCCTTTGCCATGGGTATTTCCATTCCATATATCGGGTTATCGTTCTTCCCAAAACTCATTCAGAAACTACCTCGGCCCGGACGCTGGATGATAACATTCAAATCGATCATGGCCTTTGCCCTCTTTGCCTCGGCTGGCTACTTCTTCAAGAGCTTTGCCAGTCAGACAGGAACAGAGGGTGCCTGGTGGTTCCTCATGGCCATCATCGTCATTTCACTTGCCTTCTGGGCCTATGGCAATTGGGGAACACAATCAACGAAGAAAGGCAAACGTTACGTCTGGGGTTACATCTTCCCTCTCGCTCTCGTCGTGCTGGGAATAATGATGACCAAAGACGCCACAGAAGAACGCCCCCAATTGGGCGCTGTTGCCAATATCAGCGACGATGACCTCACGATCCATCAGTGGTATCCCGGTATCGTTGAACAAAACAGAGCCAAAGGCCGAATTATCTGGTTGGATTACACCGCTGATTGGTGACTCATTTGCAAAACTAACGAGAAGGGTCTCTTCTTGTCCAACGACGTTGTCACCAAGCTCAAGGAACTTGATGTCATGATCATCCAGGCGGATAAAACAAGCCTGTCCTCGCCACTTTCCAAAGAAATCACTCTGGACCTAAAAAGAGTCAACAGGTCCAGTCTGCCGACCAACCTGGTATTTCCCGCCGACCCGTCAAAACCCGGCATCATGCTCCCCCAAAACATCCCTCCCAGCATCATGCTGGAAGCGCTTGAAAAAGCCTCAGCCGATTAAAATCAACTGACACACCCCCAGTCACAATTTCCGTGCCATCCGCGCCTTCCATGGTTAGCCTGCGGTCATGAGTGATGACAGCCCTAGGATCCCGCAACTGGTCAAAGACGATTGTTGGTTAGAACCATACGCCGATCAGATCACCTGCCGGATGGGCCGACTGCAAGATCAACTGGATGAAATCGAAGCCCAGGCAGGCAGCATCGAAGCCTACGCCACCGCCCACCAATACGTCGGCATCCACTACCACCCGGCCCAAGACAACTGGTCGGTCAGGGAATGGGCGCCCGCGGCAAAATACGTCGCCCTCGTCGGTGAATTCAACCGCTGGGACGCAGGCAGCCACCCGCTGGTCAAAGGGGAGGACGGGCACTGGGAAACACATCTCCCCGGCGACGTCATCCACCACGGCGACCTGGTCAAACTCCACATCGTGGGAGCCGACGACTCGGCCCGCGACCGCATCCCGGCCACCATCCACCGCACCCTCCAGGATGAAACCACCCACGATTACGCAGGCCAGGTCTGGCAACCAGAAGACCCTTACGTCTGGAAAAACGACTTCGACCCGTCCGCGATCACCTCGCCCCTGATCTACGAAGCCCACGTCGGCATGGCCGGCGAGGAACCCCGACTCCACACCTACCGCGAGTTTGCCGACACCGTCCTGCCGCGCATCGCCCAACTCGGCTACAACACCGTGCACCTCATGGCGGTGCAGGAGCACCCCTACTACGGCTCGTTCGGCTACCATGTCTCGTCGTTCTTTGCCGCCTGCTCACGCTTCGGCACCCCCGAGGACCTGAAATACCTGATCGATAGCGCCCATGGCCTCGACATCGCCGTGTTGCTGGACGTGGTCCACTCCCACGCCATCAAAAACACTTCCGAAGGACTCAATGACTTCGATGGCTCCGGCCACCAGTACTTCCACGCCGGCGAACGCGGCGAGCAACCCCAATGGGACTCGAAATGCTTCGACTACGGCAAGGAGGAGGTCCGGCGCTTCCTGCTCTCCAACGTCCGCTACTGGCTCGAGGAATTCAAATTCGACGGCTTCCGCTTCGATGGCATCACCTCGATGCTCTACCACCACCACGGCACCATCGGGTTCGACCACTACGACACGTATTTCACCGACGGCCCGGACGAGGACGCCATCCTCTACCTCGGACTCGCCACCACCCTGTGTCAGAAAATCCGGCCCGGCGCCCTGGTCATCGCCGAGGACATGAGCGGCATGCCCGGCCTCTGCCGCCCGACCGCCGACGGCGGCATCGGCTTCACCCATCGCCTCGCCATGGGAATCCCTGATTACTGGATCAAACTGCTCAAGCACCAACCGGACGAAGATTGGAGGCCCGAGGAAATCTGGAACGTGATGACCAACCGCCGCCACGGCGAGGCGAACATCGCTTACGCAGAAAGCCACGACCAGGCACTCGTCGGCGACAAAACCATCGCCTTCCGCCTCATGGACCAGGAAATGTACTGGCATATGGGCACCGACTCTGAAAACGGCGTCATCGACCGCGGCATTGCCCTGCACAAGATGATCCGGCTGTTCACCCTCGTCGCCGGCGGCGAGGGCTGGCTCAACTTCATGGGCAACGAATTCGGCCACCCCGAATGGCTCGACTTCCCCCGGGAAGGCAACAACTGGTCCTACCACTACTGCCGCCGTCAATGGTCACTGGTCGACAACCCGGAACTGCGCTACCAGCACCTCAACCACTTCGATCAGGACATGATCCATCTGGCCAGGGAACACAACCTGTTAGGATGCGATCCCGCACAACAACTCTACGTCCATAACGACGATCAAATCCTCGCCGCCGAGCGCGCCAACCTCATTTTCATCTTCAACTTCAACCCCAGCCAATCCTTCCCCGATTACCCCGTCCCCATTGGGAGAAAAGGTCAATACACCATCGCAGTCGACAGTGATTCATCGGAAAACGGAGGTCATCAACGCATCGACACCTCGGTCGTTTTTAAAACCGATCCGAACAACGCCCTTCAACTCTACCTGCCCAACAGAACTTGCATCGTTCTTGCCCCCGCATAGGGCCCTCACCCAAAAAACCCAACTACTCGAACCATTGAAAACGCGCTCTTTCATCACCGCCGCCTTCCTGTGCCTGACCATAAACCTCATGGGTCAGTCGTTTATGATGAACCCCTACGGCTGCAAGGACGCCACTCTTTTGAACGGCAAATGGAATGCGATCATCGATCTCTTCAGCCGGGGAGAGGCAATGAAATTCTATCAAAACCGCAAGCCGCAGAAGAAGACTGAATTCGTGGAGTACTCATTCAGCAACGGACTGCGCCTCGACGTACCCGGCGACTTCAATTCGCAAATCCCCGAATTGAAATACTACGAGGGCAATGTCTGGTACCAGCGTCACTTCACGGCGACAACAAACAAGAACAACCGGCAGTTTCTCTACTTCGCGGGAGTCAGTTACGAAGCGGCTGTCTGGCTGAACGGCACCGAGGTCGGTCGGCACGAGGGAGGCTTCACCCCCTTCCAGTTCGAAATTTCGGACCTGCTGGTCGACGGTGAAAACGATCTGGTGATCATGGTGAACAACAACCGCAGGGTCGACGGCATCCCGGCGATGAATTTCGACTGGTGGAACTACGGTGGCATCCTGCGCGATGTGTTTTATGTCGACCGACCCCGGGTGCATGTGCGCGACTACATGGTGCAGCTCAAGAAGGGCCGTCAGGACATCATCGCCGGGCACGTTCAACTGGCGGGTGCGGACACGCCCCAACAGGTGGAACTCACCATTGCGGAGCTCAACATCAAAAAACAACTCAAGACCGACGCGAGCGGCTATGTCGCATTTGAAATCAAAGCCAAGCCTAGCCTCTGGGAACCCGCATCCCCCAAAATCTACAAAACGACGGTTTCCATCGGTGAAGATTTACTCGAGGACGAGATTGGTTTCCGCACCATTGAAACCAAAGGTTGCGACCTGCTTCTCAATGGCAAACCGATTTTCCTGAAAGGGATCAACTTTCACGAAGAGATCCCGCAACGTTTCGGCCGCGCCTATTCCGAAGCCGATGCCGCGATGATCCTGAACGAGGTCAGGGCACTGGGCTGCAACTTCATCCGGACCGCCCACTATCCGCAGAACGAGCACATCGTGCGATTGGCGGAAAAAATGGGGCTCATGATCTGGGAGGAGATCCCGCTTTGGCAGGGTATCGAGTTCTCCAACCCGGCCATCCTCAAAAAAGCGGAAACCATGCTGCGGGAAATGATCTACCGCGACAAAAACCGGGCCGGGATCATCATCTGGAGCATCGCCAATGAAACCTCCCCCTCGGACTATCGGGACAAGGTGCTGACCGGATTGGTGAACCTCACCAACCAGCTTGACGGCACCCGACTGGTGGGTGCGGCCTTCGACAACCCTCGCTATGACCGGGCGACCTCGACATTCCGCCTCAACGACAAGGTTGCCGAAGTGGTGGACGTGGTCGGAGTGAACAAGTACATGGGCTGGTACAGGGCTTTTCCGGTGCCTCCTGAACAAATCAAGTGGGAGGTAGCGGTCGACAAACCCTTGATCATGACGGAATTCGGATGCGAGGCGCTCTACGGCCAGCATGGCCCTGCGGACGAGGCCCATAGCTGGGGCGAGGAATACCAGGAAGACCTCTACCGCAAGAATTTCATCATGTTCAAAAACATCGCCAACCTGCGCGGCACAAGTCCCTGGGTGTTGTTTGATTTCCGTTCCCCCACCCGCTGTCATCCGACAAACCAGGATGGCTGGAACCGCAAGGGACTGGTATCCGACAAAGGGCAGAGGAAAAAAGCGTGGTGGGTGGTCAAGAAATACTACGAGAACAAGTGAAGCCCGGATGCCCGCATCGTTCACAAAACATCAACCCGCGAGAACACATGAGACGATCAACCACCCTCGGGTTCCTTTGCTGCCTCGCCCTCCTCTCGGCAGTCGCACACGGTGCCGACCGTAAAAATCCGGAGCTGGTTTTTGTGGAGAATGAATTCATCCGTGTCGGCATCAACTTGAAATGGGGCGGTGCCATCACCCATGTTTCCAAAGCCAATGGCCCTAACCTGATCAACTCCCACGACCTTGGGCGCCAGATTCAGCAATCCTATTACTCGGGACCTGCCAATTACCAACGCAAGGGGAAACTAAAAAACAAAAACTGGCAAAATTTCCCATGGAATCCGATCCAGACCGGCGATTCTTTTCGCATCGGGTCGAAGGTAGTTAGACACAGAATCGAGAAGGGAAAACTCTACGTCAAGACCATCCCCATGCTCTGGCCGATGAAGGATGATGCTGCCGAGTGCCATATGGAAACCTGGGTTTCCCTTTCCCATTCGGGACCCATGTTCAGCTACAAGGCACGGCTTACCAATACCCGAAGTGATCGGACACGCTATGGAGCCCACCCCCAGGAGATCCCTGCTATCTATACCAATGGACCGTGGCACCGACTGATCAGTTATCGTGGCGATCAACCGTTCAGTGGCGAGGCGGTCAAGGAAATGCGCAATGATCACAAAGAGCCCTGGCCGTGGATCAATTTCCTGGCAACGGAAGGATGGACGGCGCTCGTGAACGATCAGGGAAGCGGGATCGGCGTCTGCGCTCCCGAGCCGTCCGAGTTCCACGGCGGCTTCAGTGGTCGGCGCGGAACCGGAGGGGAAAAATCCGCCAACACCGGCTATATGTCACCCGTCACCCGTGAAATACTCGATCACAATATCGTCTATGAGTACGCATGCCGGTTTGTCCTGGGCAGTGTTCAGGATATCCGCAAAGAAGCGACCCGCATCGCCTCCCGAAAACTGCCCGCGTGGGATTTCAATGAAAGCCGCCACGGCTGGCATTATCAAAATGGCCAAGACGGCGGCTGGCCACTCGCGGGTAATGGCCTCGCGCTCAAGGCGAACAATCCTTCCCGACCCGTGCGGATGCTCAGCCCGATCACCTTCTGGCAGGCAAAGTCCGCCCGACAAGTCAGCCTGGAGCTCTCTTCTGAAAAGCCCGGATCCATCACCGTCTACTGGCGTGGCATGCCACCTGAAAACACCTCTGAAAAACCAAGTCACTGGGCGGCATGGCGAAAAACTTGGTGGGACAATACACGCTCGGCAAGCCGCCGCATCCGCAAGGGCAACCACACGCGGGTGAAATTCAACTTAAAAGAAACAGCTACCTACCAAGGTGGCATCACCGGCCTCGCCATCGATGTCCCGGACGGAGTGACCGTTCACCAAATACGGGTTGAAAAGTGATCAGCCAAGGCAACCGGACCACCCCCGCCGCCCAACCTAACAGATACCACCATCCACCTCACTCAAAAAAATTCCTAGCCGCCAACCCGGGGGGATGTGCTATTATGCCGCTGTGATGAAATATTGCCACGCTC
>JARFRT010000517.1 GCA_029287105.1 Akkermansiaceae bacterium
GCACGCCCCATTTCTCTGCCCGCTTTTGCCGACCCCTTTTGTATAATAGCAACTCACAACACCCCCCTTATCTCCCCCTTGCACGATGCTCTCGACCACCTCACTCAAAAAGCAAATTTCTAGCAGTCAGTCAGTCCGAACCGGTGGTGGGTGTCCTGGATACCAAGCACGGCCGGGCGAGCACCATGCCGGAACTGTTCGAGAAGTTCATCCGGCATCTGAAGGATAATGGTTTCAAGGCCATCGCCCTGCGTGACTACCCGGCGAAAAATAGTCGACTACATAAGAATCACTGAATGAAGGGAAAAACATCATGAAAAACATCCTATGCATCCTAAGTGTCTGGGCGATCAGCATTGGCATTCTCTGCCC
This sequence comes from Akkermansiaceae bacterium, assembly GCA_029287105.1. Classification (GTDB taxonomy): domain Bacteria; phylum Verrucomicrobiota; class Verrucomicrobiia; order Verrucomicrobiales; family Akkermansiaceae; genus Oceaniferula. The sequence continues at coordinate 373 of JARFRT010000517.1, forward strand.
TTCGGTCGCGGTGGGTGCACCTGCGGCGAAAAAGTCTCCCAGCCTCAGCAGCCAGAAGGGAAAGGGGAAGATCTTTCCCCCCAATTCCAAGTTCTTGAAGGTGGCAGGGCATGACGCTTATTTGGCCCTTCCTGAGGGAGTCAAGGCTGGGGCGAAAACGCCGTGGTTATGGTATTGTCCCAGCGACTTCAAACTGCCGGGAAAACTCGAGCAGTGGATGATGAAAAAGTGCCTGGACAATGGCATCGCTGTCGCCGGGATTGATGTCAGGGGCGATTTTGGAACGCCGGCCGGCCGAAAGATCTTTAGCGCGTTTCATCAAGAACTCACCGAGAACCACGGGCTAACCAAGAAGGTGTGTCTGTTGGCGCGCAGCTACGGCGGGACGCAGATGTATAACTGGGCCGCCGAACACCCCGAATCGGTTGCCTGTTTGGCAGGTATCTATCCGGTCTGCAATCTGGCAAGTTATCCTGGGCTTCAATCCGCCGCCGGTAAATACAAAATGACCCAAGAGCAGTTCATCAAGGAACTCAGTAAACATAATCCGATCGACCGCCTGGCGCCGCTGGCCAAAGCGAAAGTGCCGATCTATCACAATACCGGGGACATCGACACGCTGGTGCCGCCGAAAGATAACACCTTCCTGGTCGAGAAACGCTACAAGGCACTGGAGGGAGATATCACGGTCACGATATTCAAAGGTCAGGGGCACAACTACTGGACCGGCTTTTTTGAAGATAAAGCGATGGCCGCGTTTATCATCAAACACGCCAAGAAGACGGCAGGTCCCTCCAAGGCCTTACCCAAGGTGTTGTTTTTTGGTGATTCGATCTCCGGGGGCTACACCAATCCCCTGACAAAACTTCTGGAGGGCAAGGCAGAACTTGTCAAACTCGGCGCTGTGGCCGGCTACAGGATCAAGAAACAACCACTCTGGCAGGGAAGACCCGCCGGCTATTTGAATTTTGGCAACGCCATGATGTGCGTGTCGGATTTCGACCGGTTCAAAAGACACCTGTCAGAAACCAAGTACGACGTGATCCATTTTAACTTCGGACTCAACGACATCTTTCGCGGCAGGAACGGCAAGTGGCATAGCTCCCCGGAGAAATACGCCGAACACCTCTCCCGAATCGTGGCATTACTGAAAACAAATGGTGCCAACATCATCTGGGCCAATACCACCCCGATCCCCGCCAATGCCCCCCACATGCCCATGGGCGATGACCTCATCTACAATGCCGCCGCCGCAAAAGTGATGAAGAAAAACAACATCCCGATCAACGACCTCCACAGTGTGGTGACTAACTGGGATGGATACGCCGAATGGAAAAAAGGGAATAATGTTCACTTCAGCGGGGCTGTCTACTCGAAACTCGCCGAGCAAATTGCCAGGAAGATTACCGCAGCACTCGAATCACCAACCAGGTAAACGATAGGGGGGAGAGCTCGTATCACCGCCGAGACCGCTCATACAATGCTCACGACAACCTTGCGCCAAAAGCAAATTGCGAGCAGTTCGGCCGCCGCGACGATGACCACCGCCGACTCCGTCCGCGTCGTCACCCACCTCCACATCACCGACGCCGATATTGATTGCGCCATCAATGCCTTTCAGGCAGTCTCCAACCAATTCAAATCATGATCACACCCCGCATCAACCACATCCTGCTCGTGCTCCTGACCGGTCTCACCACCGCTTGGGCCGGGAAACCTGTCAAGGTCTTCATCCTCGCCGGCCAGTCGAACATGGAGGGCCAGGGCGTGGTCGCGATGGATCACGAGAAGAACTACAACGGCGGCAAGGGCAACCTGGCGTGGTCGATGGAGCACTCGGCCAGCAAGGACCGCATGCGGCACTTACGCGACGCGGACGGCAAGTGGGTGGTGCGCAGCGATGTTAAAATCAGCTTCAAGGGCCGCAGCAAGCAGAGGAAGGGCGGACTCACGGTCGGCTACACTGGATACGGGGGCAGCAGCCACATCGGGCCGGAGTTGCAGTTCGGGCATGTGGTCGGCGACCATTTCGACCAACCGGTTCTGCTCATCAAGACCGCGTGGGGCGGCAAGAGCCTCCAGGTCGACTTCCGCCCACCGAGCGCAGGTGGAGAAACGGGCCCGTACTACACAAAAATGATCGAGGAAGTGCGTGCCGCCCTCGCGGCCCTCGACGGAAATCCCCACGAACTCGCTGGCTTCATTTGGATGCAGGGATGGAACGACATGTGTTCGAAGGAAGCGACCGCCGAGTATGCGCAGAACCTCGTGGCCTTCGCCAAGGACGTCCGTAAGGAATTCCAGTCACCGGAGTTGCCCTTCGTGATCGGGGAGCTCGGCAACGGCGGCCCGGCCAAGCCCGGCAGCGGCATGGATACATTTCGCGAAGCGCAGAAGCGCGGCACCGCCGCCATCCCACGCGCCATCTTCATACCCACCGCCGAATTCGCCCGCCCCGCCAAGCTCTCCCCGAACGTCGGTCACGGCCACCACTGGTTCGGCAATGCCGAGAGCTATTTCCTCGTCGGCGACGCGTTGGGCAAGGGGGCGCTCAAGCTGCTGAAGACGGCGGATGGGAACTGAAGCTGAGCCTTCTTGTTGATTAAGGGGCAGACCTGAATGGCACTGACTTAAGGACACTTATCGTCGTTTTTTAGTTAGGAAAAGCCTGCGGCGGAGTAATAAAGGCGAAAAGGGGTCATGCATAGAAAGGCATCATTATATCCTTACATTCCCCCTATTCTAACGATCAATACGACACGCACGCCCCATTTCTCTGCCCGCTTTTGCCGACCCCTTTTGTATAATAGCAACTCACACCCTCCCCCTATCTCCCCTCTCCGATCTCCACGACAACGTCCACAGGGACACAACTCAAAAAGCAAATTCCTGGCAATCATCGGCGTCCCCCGGAACGGTCCTTACAAGCCTGAGCCCTACCGCGACTAACCGGTAGGGCTGGCCTGAACCAGCCTCCGTCTACTTTTCAAGCCCCCGTTGTTCAGCGCAGCGGGGGCTTTTTAATTGAGACTTTTCGCTTCAGAACTTCATTTCTTACTATTTCGGAGGTGAAGAAATGACCCAATGCGGCAAATCGCTGCCTCGCTGATTGAATCTGATTGGAAACTCTTTCTTTTATCAGGCAATTAGTCTACGAGGGCGGAACGCCCCTTGATTTTCACACTTAGCCACAGATACGTATGCACCAGCTCAAAGACACCATTGGATTCACCGAGAACGGTCCCGCCATCGCTTCTCCCGAGGAAGAAAAACGACTCCGGGAATTTGTAAACCTGAAGCTGGCAGCCCGTGGACAGGAAATTGTCGGGGATGAAGGAGATTATCCCTTCCTTGATCTCGGCCGCTCCCTCATTGCTTCATTCCAGGAAAAGACCCGTCTGCTCTCTGACTACCTCTGCCCTGTCGATCAGGCGATCCACGATTATCTCGCCAAGACACTAGGCGACACCACAACGCCCGCACTGGTGCCAGCGGGAGCTCTTGTTCTCGAGCGTCACGGCATCGGCCGCATGCTATCGCTTCCTCCCGATCAGGACGAATTCAAATCCTCGATCCTCAGTTCCTACCGCGTGCATCAGGGGGTCTGCCACAATCCCGCCGCCGATCGACGTACCACCAAGGGTGTTTTCCACGTTGCCGAAGGCGGATTCCCGGTGCCTGCGGATAAAAAATCCGTCCCGCTCGAAACCTTCGCGGGTCTGCTCAAAGCTGCCCTCAACCCGCCCGAGGATATCATGGTCCTTCCCTTCACCGGAACCAGCGAGCATCCGTCCAAACTCTTTGTCTC
>JARFRT010000510.1 GCA_029287105.1 Akkermansiaceae bacterium
ACATCAACCAGTGAGCCACCGCCGCAAAAAATAAAATCAAATGCCCCGGAAGAAAGGGCACAAAGGTGCCGATAAACCCGGCAACCAGCAGACACAAAGTTACCATCCAGGCCAAACCACTCCCTATCATAGGGAGGATCAGAGAAAGAAGATCAGCCAGATAATCAAGCATTAGCCACCTGTAACCGCATCAGCCGGCGATGCAAGCCTTCCTCTTGATATTTATAATAAGGCTGTTAATCCCTGCCAAAACAACTACAAAGAATTCATGAAAAAGGATCTGTTGGAAAACAAGATTTTCCAAATGGCCGTCAGTCAATTCGATCGTACCGCAGACTTTCTCGAACTGGACTCTTCCGTCCGCGAACGCTGCAAATGGCCCAAGCGCCTCATTACCGTCACCGTCCCCATCCAGCGCGACAATGGCGACACCGAGGTCTTCTTCGGCTACCGCGTCCAGCACCACCTGTCGCGTGGCCCCGTCAAGGGCGGCCTGCGCTACCACCCGAGTGTCAGCCTCGGCGAAGTCGCCGCACTCGCCATGTGGATGAACTGGAAATGCGCCCTCATGGGCCTCCCCTTCGGAGGAGGGAAGGGCGGCATCACCTGTGACCCCCTGACGCTCAGCATCCATGAAATTGAAAATCTGACACGCAGGTTCACCATGGAGATCCTCCCCTTCATCGGCCCTGAAACCGATGTCATGGCACCCGACATGGGTACCAACGAGCAAACCATGGCGTGGATCACGGATGTGTATTCCACCCATGCGGGCCACTTCGTGCCCGGCATCACCACCGGCAAACCGGTCGAGCTGCTGGGATCCGAAGGCCGAACCCAGGCCACCGGCCACGGCGTCGCATTCCTGATCACCCGCGCCTTCGACAAACTCAACATCAAGGAGAAAAGTGCCACCGCCATCATCCAGGGCTTTGGTAACGTCGGCTCCTACACCGCATTCACCCTGTCCCGTTACGGCATCAGCGTCACCGGCATTTCCGATGTCACCGGCGCCATCTGGAACGATCAGGGGATTAACATCGAGGAGCTGATGCGATACGTCCATGAGACACGCGGCGTCAAAGGCTTCCCCGGCGCGGAACCCATCGACCCCGATGAGATGCTCATCCAACCCTGCGACGCGCTCGTCCCCGCCGCCCTTGAGCGCGTGATCAATGAAAAAAACGCCGCCCAGCTCCAGTGCCGGGTCCTCGCCGAAGCCGCCAACGGGCCCACCACCCCGCTCGCTGACATCATCCTCGAAACAAGAAATGACATTTTCCTCATCCCGGATATTCTCTGCAATGCCGGTGGCGTCACCGTATCCTACTTCGAGTGGGTGCAAAACCTGCAACGCTACCAGTGGAGCGAACAAGAAGTGCTCACCAAACTCGAAACCAAACTCGAAACCGCCTTTGAAAAAGTCACCCAATTCGCCGAGCGAAGCCAAACGTCCCATCGGATCGCGGCCCTTTCACTCGGTATCGAGGAGGTCGCTTCCGCAAAGTCAGCACGCGGCCTCTTCCCCTAACACATCGATAAACCATTATGCCTATCCATGCCTCGTTTCCATCCTACGGCCAGCCCGAGGATGTCATCCAACTCATCGAAATGCCCTCAGCTGCCCTCAGCGAGGGTGAAGTCCGTGTCGAGATGCTTGCCGCCCCGATCAACCCGGCAGACATCAATCTGGTGCAGGGGATCTACGGCATCCGCCCGGAATTACCGGCCACTGCCGGCCTCGAAGGCTGCGGCACCATCACCGAATCCCGGTCCCCCGGTTTCCAAATAGGTGACAGGGTCATTTTTACCAAGCGCGCAGGCACCTGGTCAGAGGAAGTGATCTGCGCCGCGGACGGAGTCCTCAAAATCCCCGCCGAAACCCCATCCGACCAGGCGGCCATGCTCAAGGTCAACCCCCTCACGGCCTGGTGTATGCTGACCCAACTCCGCAAGCTCCCCAAAGACTCCTGGGTGATCCAAAACGCGGCCAATTCCGGCGTGGGGTTCTGCGTCATCCAAATCGCCCAATTGCTCGGACTCAAAACCATCAATATTGTGAGACGCAACGAGGTAATCCCCGAACTTGAAAAAATCGGCGCTGACATATGCCTGTTAGACAACGCGGACTACATCAACATCATCAAGGATAAACAACCTGAACTGGCGCTCAATGCCGTCGGTGGCGATAGTGCCCTGCGCTTGATGGACGCCCTCGCTCCCAAGGGACTGCACGTCACCTACGGCGCCATGAGCCGAAACAGCCTGAAAGTCCCCAACAAATTCCTCATCTTCAAACGCATCCAACTTCACGGATTTTGGGTCACTGAATGGATCAACGAGGAAGACGATGAATTCGTCCACTCGACTTATCAGAAACTAGCCCGGTGGATGATCGAAAAAAAACTAACACAACCGATCGATTCATCCTATTCGCTCGCAAATATTCACACCGCAATCGCCCGCGCCAAGCAAGACAAACGCTCGGGCAAAGTCATCATTTCGATGAACGAGTGAATTTTTTCTGAATAAACTTCATATTCCGTTCGTCGAAGAAAGCGAACACCAAAAACCACAAGAATATGAAAACACTACTCGCAACACTCGCCACCGTCGTCCTCGGATTCGTCGCCCTGCCCCATACCGCTGAAGCCCGCCCAAACGGCCACCATAATTCGAGCTACACTTACCACAGCGGCAACTCCTCATGCGGATGCGCCACCTATACCCGCCGCGTCTTCAATGGTTACGACTGCCATCAGCGGCCCACCTACCGCTACTACAGAGTGCCCGTGGTGCACCGTTGCAG
>JARFRT010000560.1 GCA_029287105.1 Akkermansiaceae bacterium
CCGCAGGGAGTTGTCACCACCTTGGCCGGCTCAGGCACGGCAGACTACGGGAATGGAACGGGTAGCAGCGCCCGCTTCAGCTCACCTGAGGGGCTGGCCATCGATGCGCTTGGTAACATCTATGTGTCCGATACCGCTAACCACGTGATCCGTAAGGTGACTCAGGGCGGAGACGTCACTACCGTTGCTGGCATCCCCGAGGTTGCCGGCTCCAATGATGGTATCAGCACAGGTGCCCGTTTCAGATCTCCCGAGGGACTGGCCATCGATACGAATGGGAACCTCTATGTGGCCGATACCGCTAACCATGTCATCCGTAAGATGGATCAGGGCGGAGAGGTCACTACCTTTGCGGGTGTGTCCGAGGTTGCTGGCTCTAACGATGGTGCCAGCACCAGTGCCCGTTTCAGCGGTCCCACCGCCTTGGTTATTGACGCTGACGGTAACCTCTACTGCGCCGATAGTGGCAACAATGTTATTCGTAAGATCACTCCGGAAGGGGACGTCAGCACTTTCGCCACTGGGTTCAATAATCCTGGAGGACTGGCCTTCGATGCGGATGGAGACCTATACGTTGCCGATACCGGCAACCACAGGATCTGCCGGATTACACCCGGTGGTCAGGTTTTCACAGTCACCGGCACCGCTGCCGCCGGATATGTGGACACCATAGATGGTGACCCGCAGTTTGCCCAGCCCAGCGGCTTGGCCATCGATGCCGGGGGCGAGATCTATGTTGCTGATATCGACAACCACGCCATCCGCAAGCTTTCCTCGACGACGGTTCGCACGCAAGTCGTCAGTAACCTGCTAGAAACTACAGAGAATCCGGAATTTTCCCCAGTGTCCCTATTTGTGACCGGGCTTAACCCTCACGGGATATACTACTTGCGGGTAGTCGCTACCAATGCGGGCGGCTCCACCAGTGAGATCATCCCCTTCACCTATCGAGTTCCCACACCGTTATTCGCGGAGTGGCAGGCCGTTTATTTCGGAACGGATTCAACGAATTCTGCCATCGCCGGGGCCAGCGCCAACCCGTCCCGCGATGGGGTTTCCAATCTGCTGAAATACGCTCTAAGTCTCGATCCGCATGTGGCAACGCCCGAAGGGTTACCTGCGATGACGCTTGGAGCGGGACTGCTGACTATGACCCACACCGAGGTTATTGCCGCTACCGACCTGACATACGTGGTGGAGTGTTCCACGAACCTCGTCGACTGGACTCCTGTCGACTCCAACACCCAGCAGGAAATCGCCGGTTCCAATAATGGTATCGACCTGCAGGTTCTGACTACCATCACGGCGGCACCAAACGAACCGCGTAAATTCCTCCGCTTAAGCGTCATCCTTGAGTAGCCCTGATATTGTCAACGATTCCCAATTTTAATTCCAATCCCAATCCCAATCCCAATCCCGATGAAAAATCCGTTCCTACTCTGCCCGCTGCCAGTTGCCGCGGTTCTCCTGACTGGCCTCATGCTCTCAGCCGGTTCCGCGTCTGCACAGGCCGCTGTCACTCAGGAGGTTGCCCTCCAGGCGGGATGGAACGCCGTCTGGCTTGAAGTCGAGCCTGTCTATCCCGAGGGGCACGTGAAAGCTGGCCAAACCATGGCTGCCGAAGACCTTTTCACGGATCCTGCCGTGCTCTCAGTCGCCACACCTAAAGCACTTGCCGGCACCTCGGAATTTTTCGCCAGCGATGCTGATAACACCACCAGCACGAATCTTGGTGGGTCCATCGGTACTTTCAATCAGAATGAATGGCAGCAGTGGAAGCGCTCTGACCCTGCAACGGCTGACTCCATCCCCGCCATAAGCGGTAACCGTCCTTACTTGATTGAGGCAGCCAGTGCCATCGGCATCACCGTTAGTGGTAAGGTGAAGTTCTTCCGCCCTACCTGGATACCAGACCGTTACAATCTCATCGGCTTTGGCTTCGAAGGGGGGGCACCCACTTTCGCCGAATTTTTTGGCGCATCGGGTAACCGGCACACCACCGATAAGATTTATCGCATGAATACTGCCGGTAACTGGCAAGGTGTCGCTGCCAGTGATCCGATGAAATCCGGCGAGGCCTACTGGGTCTTCGCCAACGGCCCCTCCAATTACATGGGGCCAGTCGCCGTGGACTTCGATCTTTCCATCATCGGAAGACTCGATTTCGGCGGTCCTGGTGACGCCGTGGCGGTCAATACCGGCATCGTCGGCACCTCAGTGAATCTCGATCTCAAGGAGCTTGTTTTCACCAATCTCGGCGGAATTGCCGTTGAACCAGGTCTCGACCTCATAGCCGCCGATTCCGAACCTGGCAACTTTTCCCTACAGGTGGTAACACCAGTCCCCGCAAGTCTTGCATACGACCCAGGTAACCAGGTTGATGCCTCTCCGGGTCCCGGTGCTGGCATCCTCGGCCGAACCATTGCCTCGGGCTCATCCGGGGTGATCACCTTGGGCGCCCAGCGCAACTGGGATGGTGGCTTGGCCGCACGCACCAATATCTACCGCCTCAATACCGGACTCCACGGTGCCGCCGTCTGGCTGCCGATCAGCGCCCTCCACGGCGATCTCCAGGGGCCCACTGACTTGGTAACCCCGGGCGCCAGTAGTGCCGGCCTTTGGGTCGGTGAGGTCATCGTCAATGGTGTCACCAGCGCTGTCGAGGACGGTGCCCCGGTGCGCCCCGCAGCTGCGCCCGCACCCATGCGCCTTATCCTTCATTCGAATGGTTCTTCGGTGAGCCTGCTTACCCAGGTCACCGTCATGCAGACCAAGACCGCCGATCCTGAGGTCGGCCCGGAACCGGTGCTGGTCGTTGATTCCGCCCAGATCCCGTTCTTTGAGGGCATCAAGGAACGCAACGGCAAAAAAGTAGGTGTCCGGCTTGAAGCTGTTGCTTATGACATGCCGCGCAGCTATGCAGGAGCCGACCAACCCGATCTTCTCGGCGATGCTGATACCCGTGGCGAGCCGACGTTCCTCGCCCTCGATACCCTCGGTCTTGCAGCCCCGCTTCAAACAGCCCTCGGGACCGACCCCTCCTTGCGCAGCGCCGACCAGAGTACTTTGATTGATAACAGTTCGACGGCTATCGCTACCGCCACTAATTTGATCCCCGTGCTTCTCCCAGGTTATCTTGAGAGCCGTAACCTACGCCCCCCGAATCTCAAGGAGGCATACCGATTGACCCTGCCCATGGAGGGTGCCGTCGGTGCCGGCAAGACCGTGCGATCTGCACCCAGCGCCCCGCTCGTCCTCGATCCATTCCACCGCAGCAACCCCTTCCGCCATGCCTTCCACCAGAGACATGCGCGCGGCATCAAAATCACGCGCACCATGGAGATCTCGTTCGATGCTGCCGCCAATATCACCGGTCGCCTCCGAGGCACCTATCGCGAGACGATTAAAGGTCTCACCAAATCCGACATCCAGCTCACTGGCACCGTGGAAATGCGGCGGGTAAGTGAGGTGACCGCCCTCCAAGGGGCTCAATAGGCATTCCCACACCCATGACTCTTCAAGATTCTATTCCCTTTAAAATACTGACCACCATGAAATATTCTACTTTGAAACGAACCCTGGCAGTGATTGCGGCAGGCTTCACCCTTGCCATCTCCGCACACCAGGCAAACGCTCAGGCCCAGATCGCGTTAACAGCTAATACTTCCACTGATTTTGGCGACGTCATAGAAGCCGGGACCGCTAGTATTGAGAGGACGTTCACCGTCACTAACGCTGGAGATGCCGTGTTGGTCATTAGCAATCAAACACTTTCAGGCGATTTTGCTTTTGTCACAACACCCGCTGCCACCGTGGCCGCAAATGGTGGAACTACGCAGTTCAGAGTAAAATTCGACCCTACAGCACTCAATACACGAACCGGTACACTTACGGTTCTAAGCCCGACAGGAAACAGGTCACTACCCTTGACTGGGCAGGGTACGCGTGTGAATATTACCGTGAATAATGCTGGGGAGGGTGTTGATTATGGCCTGAATACCGTTGATCTTGGCATAACTCCCAATGTGCTCACGACCCGTTCCCTCACTATCCGAAATCCTTTTGCAAACAGGACCTTGGTCATCAACGATGTCACGACTTCAGGTTCGGATTTCACAATCCTCTCATCTCCAGGTTCGGTGACGGCAGGAGACAGTGGAACGTTAACGGTCCAGTTCAACCCGACGTCACGAGGATCCAAAACCGAGACCGTCACCATCACCAGCAATGCGGAATCCCCCAAGAATGTCTTCACCTTCACTGTTACGGGGTTGGCCACGGCACCCGAAATTGAAGTGAGCCAGGCCACTGTTGTAAATCATACTAATACTATATCGTTTAGCAATAATGTGTATGTTGGCGGGTCAGATACTCTCGAATTTACGATCCGAAACACCGGCGACTCCGACCTGACAAACTTGGCTGTCACGGTGCCGGTGGGCACTGATTACACCTTGGTCGGTGCCCCCGCTGGCACGGTTGGCTTTGTGGCCCCGAACGATACCACAACCTTCCGGATCCAATTTGAGCCCACTTCAATTGGCGATAAAACTACGACAATCTCAATATCTAATAACGATCCGGATGGTGGTGAATCACCATTCGAACTCATGCTCACTGGAGAAGGTGTTGTCCTGCCAGGGGATTCTGATGCCTTTGGTTACAGATGGGAGCCAGTGCAACCGACCACTGTCGAGCTCGATAAAAATGATGCCGACGTTACCGCTCCTACCGATCTGAACCTGAAGCTGGATCAGTCCCAATCCATCAATATCGGTTTTGAGTTCATGTTCTATGATAATGTTTACACCTCTCTTGATGCTTCCACGAGTGGATTGATCTCATTCGGCAATCAGCCCAACGCGGCTGATTACACGCCTTCAGACACTATTCCCACAACGGCTGATACGGAAAATTTCATCGCGGCGTACTGGACGGATTTGGATCCAAGATCAGCGGGTGATATTCTCTATGCTACGAGGGGTACAGCTCCAAATCGTGTATTCATCATTGAGTACAAGAATATCCCAGAATATGGAAACACTGATGATACATTGAGTTTTCAAGTCGTGCTTCACGAAGGCTCGGGGACAATCGAAGTTCATCACAAGCAAAGGTCCGCGGGTTTTAACACAGCCGACACCATAAGCGGCATAGAGAATGCTGCTGGGAACATAGGACTCGAAGTTCCCATAACCTACTTCAGCGCTGCCCCGAAATCGATGCGGTATATACGCCCCGCTATAGTGACCGTAGTAAGCGAAGCTATAAACCCCCTTGATGGCACCGTGATAGAGGTTGGTACAAATAATTCATTAGATTTTAATACCGAGAACGATTTGAACCCCCCTAACGGAATTATTAATCCCAAGCCGCAATTCGGATCATCCGTTGAATTCGAGGCTCCGAAGTATATCTATTTCGACAGGAACTTTACCGAATTGACGGATATTGGCAATGCGGACGCCAGCGACGCTAATAATGCATGGTACCGGCTCGTCAACGATGGGTATTCAGTGGAAGCTGGTGGGATCGAGCTAGAGCGCGGCGATAAAAGCAATTACACCTTCAAGCTGGATAGTGACATCAAAGTTGTTTGGAACTGGCGGCTCGAATACGCGGTGATTGTCGAGTCAGCAACGAATATTCCCGGTTTCGCTAGCCCGGACCCAGGCGGATTTGGAAGTCCGGTTTCCCGCTGGGGAAGTAACGATGAGGAAGGAATCGGCCGAGTATGGGCTGTCTCTTATACACA
>JARFRT010000576.1 GCA_029287105.1 Akkermansiaceae bacterium
GGGTGATGAAACGATTCGGGGTGGAACTGATGTGACCCGCGCCAGAGGATTGCGCAGTTCCCGGGGCAGGCGTCGGCGCTTATGCTGTACCCGGAGGTGGCAAGATACGGGAAGGAGAGGAACTCGGTGCCAACCTGACCCCTGGGATGGGGGCGTCGGCCTGCCAGGGTGACGGCTTGAATGTGGTGCCGGTTTTTGAGCACAAAAAAGAAAACTCCCTTGCTATCAAGGGCACAAATGTGGAGACTTCCGGGTGCGCCTTTGCTTGATTCCTGACAAGGACTCGCAGCCGGGACGCCTGTCTCGACATCTCCGGCACAGGAGGTCTTGATTCAAGACAGCCCCGCCTAGCCCCGGGTCGGCATCCGGGGTTTTGATCCATGAGTCATGGCGGGAACGGCGGAGTATTGCAACGAATTGCCCCATGAGAGATAACACGCCGCTTGCCTCCGAGCATTACAACAAAAAGACGGTGAATCCTGAGGGGTTCCGGGATAAGCGTGGCGAGTGGCGACCGGCAACGGGGGTTACGTATGCACCGATCTTCCGCTGGCCGGTCAGGGTTTTGAAATTTTTGCGATGGCTGCAGAGCTATTTGTTTTCGTGGAATATCCTCTACTTGGGTATCGCGCTGGCGACGTGGTTTTACTTCCAGCCGAGCCTCGCGACCTGTCGGACATTCCAGCCCGGTTGGATCGCGCAGATGTTTGTGCGCAACCTGGTGTTGCTCTGGATATTTTTCGGCGGCTGGCACTTCTACCTCTACTCGATTAAGCAGCGTGGGCATCGCGGCAAGTACTCACCCCGCTGGCAAAGTGAGAACGGGTCGACCTTCCTGTTCAAAAACCAGGTCTTTGACAATGTCTTCTGGTCATGCACCAGCGGTGGCATCACGTGGACGGCCTACGAGGTGGTCACGATGTGGATGTATGCCAATGGCCATCTGCCCTACCTCGACCCGAAATCCTCCCCGGTTGCATTTGTCTGCGTTTTTCTTGCGATCCCATTTTGGCGCGAATTCCACTTCTACTGGATTCATCGCCTGATCCACTGGAAGCCACTCTATGATCGCGTGCACTACCTGCACCACTACAACATCAACCCGGGGCCGTGGTCCGGATTGGCGATGCATCCGGTGGAATCGATTGCCTATTTCAGTGTGACCCTGATTCACTGGATCATCCCGTCGCACCCGATTCATTTTTTGTTCAATGCACAGCATACGGCACTCACGCCCGCGGCGAGTCATTCAGGGTTTGAAGGGGAGTTGGCCGAGAAAGTGAGTTTCGGATCGTATTTTCACTACCTGCACCACCGTCACTTCGATTGCAACTACGGTGAGAGCACGCTGCCGCTCGACGAGTGGTTTGGCAGCTTCAAGGACGGCTCGCGAACGGATAGCGAAGCGAGTGAAGCCCGTCGTGCCTACCACGGTTATGTGATCGATCGTATCGTCGATGAAAGCCATGAGGTGAAATCATTTTACCTCAGGCGTGAGGACGGCGCCCCGTTGGAAACCTACGCCCCGGGTCAGCACCTCATGTTCAAAGTGCCTACCGGCGAGAGTGGTGCCAGTTCGTTGCGGTTCTACACCCTGTCTGACATCGATGGTGGTGGTAGCTACCGGATTTCGGTCAAACGGGAAGCCGCACCTGCCGGTCAGCCTGATCTGCCGCCGGGCAAGGTCTCCCATTTCCTCCACGACCATCTGAAGGTGGGCGACCGGATCGAGGCACGCGGTCCGCTCGGCGACTTCACCCCGGACCTGCGCTCCAACAAGCCGATGGCTCTGGTGGCCGGAGGCATCGGCATTACCCCGGTTCTTGCCATGTTGAAAGGATGCCTGCGCCGGCACCCGAACCGGAAAATCAGCCTGTTTCTCGCCTTCAGGGACACTCGGCACCAGGTGTTCAAGGATGAGATCGGGGCCCTGATCAAACGCCATCCGCAGGTGCGTTGTTTTACGTTTTTTGATGAGATGGAACAGGCGGATCTGGAGGCGATCCCGGATGCCTCGGCGCAGCGTATCAGTATCGACTTCCTTAAGGACGCCCTGCCGAACCTGCATATGGATTTCTACATCTGCGGTCCGCACGGGATGATGGCATATCTAACAGACGGGCTCAGGCAGGCCGGCGTCAGCCAGGAGCATATCCACACGGAGTCGTTCAATCAGGGCCGTCAGCCAAAGGGCGAGGGTGCCATCACGACCGAGCAGCATGAAATCACCTTCGCTAGGTCCGGGAAAACCTACCCGTGGGATTCCGAGTTTAAAAACTTGCTGGAATTCGCCGAGTCCAACGGGATCTCGATGGAAGCCGGATGTATGTTTGGCGAGTGCGGCGCCTGTGCGGTCAGGGTTGAGCAGGGCGATGTCGACTACAACTACGCCACCGCGACCCAGCCCCAGAAAGGCCATTGCCTGCCGTGTAGCTGTCGACCCCAGTCGCCGATGACCATCGACGCCTGACCGTCGGACCCGTTATCTATGCGCCTGTGGTTCCGCCTTGGGCTTGAATGGCGGTCAGTCATCAAAGCCATCATCGGCAGGGTTGTTCCTCCGGTCGGCGGCCGTGGTGGCGAGAACGTCGCAGCGTTCGTTTTCGGGGTGGCCGTTGTGGCCCTTGACCCATTTCCAAGTGACTTTGTGGGCTTGCACGGCGGCGTCCATCCGTTGCCAGAGGTCGGTATTCTTAAGCGGCTTATTGGGTCCGCGTGACCAGCCCTTCTTTTTCCACCCGTGGATCCAACCCTTGTCCATGGTATCGATGAGGTACTTGGAATCGGAATAAACCGTCACTTCGCAGGGTTCTCTGAGCGACTCGATACCGGTGAGTGCGGCGAGGATTTCCATGCGGTTGTTGGTGGTTCTGGCGAAGCCGCCGCTGAGTTCCTTTTTCCGCCCCTGATAAACGAGCAAGGTGCCGAAGCCTCCGGGGCCGGGGTTGCCACGGGATGACCCGTCGGTGTAAATGGTGATGTGCTTCATCTGCGGCATGTCTAGCGATGAATCGGGTGTTTAGGCAAGCTTGTTCGGCCTGCTGGCTTATCGTTGAAAGATAGCTTGATTCCATCCGTAGAGTGAACATATTCCGGCGCGAAAACCAGTCGGTTTCCTCCGATTTTTCCAAGATTTCCCCCATGAAAACCCGTATTGCTGTATTTGCCATAGCCGCGTGCTTGACCCTACCCTGCGTGGTGGGGTCCGAGGCCGACCATACCCCCTATTTCAACGAGCCCGCCCAAAAATGGGAAAACGGGGGGTTGCCGATTGGAAACGGCTCGCTGGGAGGCGTGCTTTTTGGTGGCGTCGAGCGTGGAGTGATGCAGTTCAATGTCGATTCCTTGTGGACTGGAAACGAAAATGCCGCCGGTCATTACCGCAAGGAAATCAAGGGCGGCAGGTTCGGCTCGTACCAGAATTTTGGTTCGCTCGTCGTTGAGCAGGCCTCCGGGGGTAAGTTGCCGCAGGGATACCGTCGCCAGCTCGACATCCAACGCTCGCTGCACACGACCCGGTGGAAGGTCGGGGAGGTGACCTACACCCGCGAAGCCATCGCCTCAAATCCTGACCAGGTGATCGTCTGGCGCTTGTCTGCGGACCAACCTGGCCAGATCAGCACGCTGGTTAAGCTCGAAGGCACACACCCCGGTCTGGAGAAAGTGACCTACGAAGCCGGCGGGATCGAGCTGCGTGGGCAACTGCCGAACAAGCTGCAGTACGAGGCACGGGTGAGCGTCCGGGCCAGAGGCGGCAAGCTGACCACCCTGGCCGATAGCGTCAGCGTCCAGTCGGCGGATGAAGTGCTTATCATCCTCGCGGCCGATACCAACTATGTGATGGATCATAGCCAGGGGTGGATGCGGGGGAATCCTGCCGACAAAGTGGTGCCGCGGATGAAGGCGGCGCTGACCAAGTCGTGGAGTGAGGTGAGCCAAGCCC
>JARFRT010000050.1 GCA_029287105.1 Akkermansiaceae bacterium
GAACGCACGAATTCTGCCGATGGGATAACGATCGGCAAAGAGAAAAAAATGAGAAAACCGCAGCGACGCCGCGCCGGACTCCTTGAAACATCCCATCCGGGCTTTGCATTGCCAGGCAATTCCGGGGTGGGAAATGATGTATAATAACATCCTTGGAAAGGCCAGAGAGCCGCGAGAAAAGGAAGGTTGCCTAAATATCAAGTTATGTTAATATTCAATGTAAATTCAGAGTTGTCTGGATTCCACCCCCCTTCGCACCATGTCTAGGTTGACTGCACGTCTTTTTACCGTTGCCCTGTCCCATCTCGCGTTCCTGACAATCGCGCCCAACGCCTTGTCACAAAATCTCTCGGTTGGCAGCGCTTCCGGATTCGGCCTGCTCGGGCTCGATAATGGGAACGTGAGCATCAATTTATCCACGCAGCTGGTCGGCGATGTCGGCTACAGCAACGGGGTCGACTCGGTCATTAACCAGAAAGCGGAGAATTTCGCCGGCTCGGCACTGGTGCATTCCGGAGCCACGTTTTCCTACGAAGCCTCGAATTTCCTTCCGTCGGGGGGGATCCAGAGTGGTGCGGGAATCGACAGCCGACTGAATCAGGCGAATGCGGACATTTTACGACTCGCCGGCAACCTCTCGGGACTGGGCGCGACCCAATCCGGTGGTTTTCTTGCGGATGACGACAGCAGGATATTCGTCAGCAATGCTGCGCTGAACGTGATCGATGTGACCGGGGTGAGTTACAACAGCGACACACTGACCTTGCAGAGTCGGACCGGCCTGAGCGATACCTTTGTGATCCGGGTATCTGGAAATTTCACCTTCAGCCAGAGCGAGGTGATCCTGGACGGGATAACGGCGGAAAACGTAATTTTCTATTTCCCCAACGCCTCGTCGATTCTCGTGAACAAGGATGCGAGCGACTTTCACGGAACCATCCTGGCGCCGACGGGAAGTGTCGTCTATCATAACGCCGCCCAGTTCAGCGGGGCGATCATCGCGAAGAACATCGATGTCCATTCCGCGTTCAACCTCGAGCAGGTTACTTTTGTGGTCCCCGAACCATCTGCGGCATTGCTCGGGCTGGCGGGTCTCGGTCTGGTTTTGTTCCGCAGAAAACGCTGGGAAAACATGTGACCGAAGTGTGGGGCGCGCGCAGCGGACGGAATGACTCGATTGCTGTCACGGCACGGCAACGCACCAGAGACAGGTGGAATTACCTGTTGGAGCTAATCGAGTGCTATGCTATCCATTGGGCATGCAAATAAAAACCCTCACCACGCTTCTTTTGTGTGCTTACCCGATTACCGCATTAGCTGACGATGCGGAAAAAGTCAGTGTCGGCGATTTTCTGTTGTCAAGGGCACCGGCGATGGCCCCCTCAGCACACTTGGAGTATAGCGTGGCGTCCGAGGTCGATTTTGACGCGGCGGCAGGAGGATTTTCCTATGAGCGTCTGGATTTGGATGTTCCGCTGATGGCCCCCTACCATCTCAATGACTGCCATGCGATTACCATGGGCGCTGCGTATAAAGCGACCTGGTTACAGACGGACACCTTTCTCAACGACATGGATCTCCATGACTTCCGGCTCAATATCCTCTGGATGTATCATGAATCAGGCAGCAAGTGGTCATGGATCAGCATACTTTCCCCGGGCCTTGCCACCGACGGGGAAGCTTTGGATGGGGATGATTTTTCCCTGGATGGGCAGGTGAGCTTTCGCTACAGCAATTCGCCCCGTTTTGCGTGGCTTGGCGGGGTTGTGTTCTTTATGAATTCGATGGAGACCCAAATTTATCCTGGGATTGGCTTCCAATGGAGGCCCAATGATGAGCTGGCCATTCACTTGTCAGGACCCATCCTCAAAGTGTCCTGGCAGCCGCACGAGGACTGGATTCTACGCGCCGGCATCCGCCCTGGCGGAGGAAATTGGAACGTCGAGAACAACGACGCAAGTTTCGATGTCAAACTGCGGAGCTACCAAGCGGCGATCGGGGTCGAGCGGCGTCTTTCCGATAAAATCTGGCTCGGCCTCTGGGGCGGGATCACGTTTGCCAATGAGCTGGAAATTGAAACCGCACCCGGCCGACGCCTCTTGAATCAGGACGCCGACAGCGGATGGTTTGTCAAACTGGGGATCAGGCGCGCCATCTGGTAGGGCGAGTGCCTCCTATTTCCACTCGAACGCGAGGATTTCCGGGTTGCCGGCGGTCATCTCGGCCGGGATTGCGATTTCGAGCAACGCCTCGCTGCGGGTGACGGTGACCCGGGGTCCCGAGCCATTCTGGACGGGAAACTTGTCCCGCCACTCCCGGCCAAGATCGAGGCCGCCTTCCATTTTTCCGTAGGAAACCTTGCCGGTGCCATCAAGTGCCACGGCGAGGCCGGACGTGCCATTGGCGGCGAGCAATGTGGTGGTGGTGGGTGCCAGATCCTTGTTTTTCCGCAAGCGGATGGTGAGCGACGCCGGCCACTTGTCGCCATTGCGGACCAGCTGTGCGCGGCCCTTGCTGTAGGGAGTTGTGATGGTGGCGGAGGCCGATGCCTTGTCGTGAGCGACGAGGGCGGTGTCCTGCATGCCCCGTCCCCTGCCCTTGAATCTGATCTGGAATGGGGGCGCGATGTCCGGCTCGGTGAAATGGCCGTCCTTCCAGAGCGCATGGATCGACATGCCGTTGTAGGCGCGTGCCAGCACCGCGATGTTGCGGGAGTCGCCGGAGAGCTCGCTGATCTGGCGGGTGAAGATTTGTTCAAGCGGCACGAGGCCGCTGTTGTTCCTGGGCGCAGTAAAGCCGTAAAGGCCTATCCCCGCATCAATGGCTTCGGGCACCGCCTTGGAGGCGTCCTGACCATTCCATACAGCAAGGCAGGTGATCAGGCGGGTGTGCTTGCCAACCATACCCCTGATCTTTTCGATGGCCGCAACGCTGCCGGCCTCGTTCATCAACCAGTCGGCCTCCTGATACATGGGGGAGTTGATCACGTGCGGGTGGCTGATGTGGTTGACGGTGACCCAGACGATGCAATCCGGGTTGGCATCCTTGGCGGCCTTGCGGATCACCTTCCAGCAACGGTCGATCGCCTTGCGGCTGTATTTTGTGTCCTGGGCCTTGGTAAGCTTGTCCTCGCCCGGGAAGGTTTCCCCCATGAGCTGCTTGTAGAGATCCTTCTCGCACTGGAGCCACTTGCCCTGGGTCGACTGGCGCTTCGGCATCCACAGCCAGTCGATCATAAATCCGTCGATGCCGGTCTTGCGCACGGCATCACCTATCGAATTCGAGAGAAATGCCAGGTATTCGTCGGTGTAGGGGATGTGGTAGGTGGTTGGGCTGCCGTAGCTTTGGTCCGGGTGCAGCTCCGCCCAGCGCGGGTTGGAGGCGATGCAGAAATAGCCCATCACCTTCATGCCTTGCTGATGGCCGAGCTTGACGACCTCGGGCAGGAAATCGTGTTTCAACCCCGGCTGCTCAGGTACCACCCCGTCCTTGTACCAGGCATAGCCGTTGGTGGAGACGCAGAAGGTCTGGATGACGTTTGCGCCCATGGTCTTGTACCAGGCCACGTGCTCGGCCGGATCGGCACCCGCCCAGAGCCCGGGTTTGGCGAAGGGCTTGCCGCGGCGGTGGGTCGGCGCCCAGTTGAAATCGAGGCAGTAGGCCTTGATCTCATCCGTGGCGGCCGGTGCGGCAGCGGCCGGGGCCGCCATGCCGAGGACAGTCCAGGCGAGTGAGCAGGTGAGGACGAGGTTTCTCAATGGGTGCGGTTTCATAACAAGGGGGGCCTTCAGGGAGGCTCGCTGACGGATAGTTACGCCGTGCGGGGGAGAAATCTTTCCTCGAGGAGGCCGGAATTTGAGGCCGCCAACGAAAGCCCCCCGGCAATCACAGGTTCCGCCACTCCTTGAGAAAACGCTTCCATGACTTGATGCATTCCTCTTCATCGCGGGCCACCTCCGCCAAGCGGGCACGGTGAAAGTGCGCCCCGGCCGCGGGAAGCCTGCGGTTGGCCGCCGTCCGGTTGACCAGCAGCGGGTCCTTGTCGGCGGGACAGCGACGCTGTAGCTCTTCGACCAGGCTGGCGATTTTCGGCCCGGTGAACCAGGGGGTCGCGCTCCCGGTCTGGTTGCGATAGCTTCGCGGCGCCATGTACTCAATGACAGGCTTGTCGTCGCTATTCACCGGATAATCGGCGAAGAGCTCCTTGCACTCGGTCAGGTTGCCGCCGTAAAAAAAGAGGATGGTTTGCGCATTAAAGGGCAGTGCCAGTCGCTGCAGGTCATAGTGGTTTTTGCCGGCAATCGCCATGAACTTCTGCGCGCTGGCGTCAATGGCAGAAGCCGGCAGCGGCGCCCCGTCCTTGTGGCCGACAAAGGCGAAAACCTCTTCGCCCGGTTGGAAGTTATTACGCCACAGCGAGACCTGGTCGAACACTTCAAGCATGGTCTTGGCAATGATCGAAAACTCGTTTTCGGTCACCTGGTACAGAGGAAGCCACTGGAAAAACACCCCGCCCGGTTTGAGGCTCTTTTTGACCGAAACAAAATGCTCTTTGCTGTAGAGGCTGCCCGCCCCACTGCGGAAGGGGACAAACAGATCGGAGTTGACCATGTCGAAACGGTCACCGGACGCCATCAGATGGTGCCGACCGTCCTCGGCGAGGACCGTCGAACGGGGGTCCGAGAAGAGCCCGCCTGTGTAATCGAATCCATCGATGTCCGTCATGTATTTTTTGGCCGCGGTGATCACTTCCGGAACCAGCTCACAGGTGACCACGCGTTTGACTTTGAATTGCTCATCGAGTGCGCTGCCAGCGGTAATGCCAGTACCCATGCCGAGGAAGAAGACGTCTTCAGTCTCCGGATAAATCATCAGCGGAATATCGGCCTGGAGTTTTTCCTGCATGAACGCTCCGGTCGATCCCAGGTTGTAGTGCGAGTTGATCTTGAGCGAGATACCGTACCTGTCACGGGTCGCGGCCACGGTGCAGTCGCTTCCTTCCCATGTCTCAAGGACCTTTTCCTTATGGCGCATTTGATCGACACTCATGACGGGCAACGATGTCGGATCTAACCAACCGAAGAGCAGCAGCAGGGAAAGGACGCCGGCGGCTTTAACCGCCACACCTTTGCGGTTCCAGTCGACAGGGATGGCCAGGGCCGCGACGAGGTAGACGAGGGCGATGAGCTGCATCGTCCGCCACATGCCGAATGTTTCGAGAAAGAGGAACCCGCACGCGGTGGCGCCGACGATGGCGCCGACGGTATTGACCGAGGCCAGATGTCCAAGGCTTTGGCCTGCGGAAAGAGCATGCTTTTCCTCGGCTTTCATCAGAAATGGAAAGATCGTTCCCAGCAACAGCGCGGGTGGTCCGACCGTTAAAAATCCGGTTTTGAAAATCAACAGCACATAACTCGTCCAGGAGCCTTCCGAGGCCAGGATCTGGAATGAGTCGGTTAGCTTCATGAAAACAAAGGGTGTGAGCAAAACGGCGATGCCGCCGAGGAGGGTCAAAAACGCCAGCATCAAGGACGCAGGCACCTTGAGCCGTGCCAGTCGGGAGCTGATCAGGGAGCCGGCGGCGAGGCATACCAGGACAACAACAAGGATCGCCGCGAAGGTGTAGACGGAGTTTTCCAGCACCTGGGCAAACATGCGTGTCCAGAGAACTTCCAGCGCCAGAACCCCGAAGCCCGACAAGAAACAGACCAACATCACCGCCCGTCTTCCGGTTGTCATTTCACGATGCTCGACTTTGGAGGGGGTCTTTTTTTTCCCCGTCTTCCTGGCTTTTTTGACGGCCGCAGGTTTCCACTCGTCAGGGGCAGGCGGGTTGCGGGACAGCAGGAAGGCGGCGATGGCAATGGCTGCGGTGATCGAGATGGCTCCTGCACAGGTCGCCGTAAACCCGATCCACAGCGGCAGGAAAAATCCCGCCAGAGTCGCACCTGTCGCGGCACCCAAGGTATTGATCCCATACAACAGCGCCGAGGTCGTCCCGAATGACGACTGCCTTCTGATCATATATTGGCCGATCACGGGGATGGTGCCGCCCATACAAAAGGCAGGGGGGAAAATCAGCATCAGCGCGAGGGCAAACTTGACCAGCAACAGCACCGCAGCGGAATCGATGCTCTGGTAGACCGAGGGGTAGATGTGATGATAAAAGCGAAGAATGAAAAAATAGAGCAGCGCGGTCACCGCGATACCGACCTCAAGCCAGGCGTAGGTGCGCAGCGGATTTTTGCCCTTGGCCACCCGTCTTCCCCAAAACCAGCTGCCCACGGCCAGACCGGCAAAAAACGCCGCCAAGGTCGCCGACGCGGCGTGCGCGGTGCTACCAAAAAGCAAACCAAGCTGCTTCATCCACAGTATCTGGTAGGTAAGTCCGGCTAGGCCTGATAAAAAGACGAGGAGGTAGATCATGTTCTTGGTGTCGCCTCCTGGCGTTTCACGCCCGGCAACGAGGACTTCCGGTCCTGTCGGTTTTTTTTCCCTATGGCCCGACGCGCACCCCCGGCCGATCCGGGCGAGGCGCTCGACATGAGCATGGTCGTCGCATAGGTAAGTTGTTTCTCCATGGTCGTTGTTCTTCCGAGACTTCTTCCAGCGTTTCCAGGAAGGCGTTGAATCCTAGCGCTCAATCGGACAGCTGACAGCGAAATGACTCGGTTTTTTCTCTGCTGACACTGGTGAAATAGGTAATCCCCGATAGT
>JARFRT010000144.1 GCA_029287105.1 Akkermansiaceae bacterium
GGGCCACAGTCGCTGCCGTCTGGCGAGATGACGATAGTTGGTCGCGCGACCTGAGTAATTTGGTTTTCCACTCGGGAAGTCGGGGGGCGACAAAAGGAAGGCCGTGGTAGGGGGTACCGGCAAGCTTCAGCGCACCAAACAGCTGGGCTCGAAGCTAGCGAGAGTCGTGGGCAAAGTCCTGGTTAGAAAAGCAAACCTAGGGTTCCACTGGGAACGCGAAAATCAAAGTCTCAGCACAGAAAGCCTGAGGTAGAGAGGCGGGTCGTGACCGATCATCCCTGGCGGGGGGCCGCTGCGGATCGATGTAGGGATGTCTGGCCACACATCGGCAAACCGGGTAACATCCGGCGCAAGCAAAGCGGGCAGGGGAGCCCAGGGTCCATGGTCCGTAGGAACTTTGTCCGACCCGTGCCAGACAAATTCCCCCACATCGACGTTCAAGTGTTTCGTGCAGTCGTCACAGGGAACCGGATCCTTAGGCGAGGGTGCTTCCTGCTCATCATCGGTGCAGGCCTGCGCACAACAGTCAGGGCAGCGCGGGGCAAGGTTTTCCGACGCCGCAGCAGGTGCGGCCTGTTCCACCTGGCAAACACAGTCGCCGGTGAAGTAGGCATCAAGACACAAGCAGTATCCGAGCACAGGATGCTTCAGGATGATCAGCAGAGCCATCACCAACAAAAAAACAACCGCTGTAAATTGACGAAACATAATGTCCTGACGAGGTCTTATACTAGCTTCATTCCATGAAAGGTCAAACCGAAACATCCCTGAGGGAGACGGCTGTGCTGCGCCAAATAAGATGATAGCGAGGGGGGGATACGGTCAGCTATCAGAATCCGGACCCGTCGATCAAGTGATCTTGGGTTTTGCGTTTTGTGCGTCAAATGGCTCGCCACAGTAAATGCAGCGGTAATGCCCCCGGCAGAGAATGGAAACGGATAACGCCAGACGATAACTGCCGACTAACGCAGGTTTTGCATTCCGATGTTTCTGGCATCGTTTTTTTGAAAGCACCGGCACCATGCATACGGGGCATCTTACCGATGCGCTCTTGATAGCAAACAAGGAGAATGAGATAAGCCATAGTCCACACGCACCCAACCCAAAATAAGTCCAAAGCAGGTCGCCTATGAAAACCCCATAAGCCGTCAGCAGGATGCCTGTCAATAAAAGGAAGAGGTTAAGGATAAAATGGGCAGCGCCTAACTTGAGGCTCCATAATGTCCGGGCAGAGCGATGTTGGTGCATTAGATCATTTTTAGAACGTTTTCATGACAGTTCCCGGCATGTACCCTTGCTCGACACGCGATGCGTAGCGTCATTCCCGCGGCAGTAAGGGCAGCAAGGGCAGTAACAACGGACTGAGTCGTAGCCGGGGACACGCGGAGGAGACCGAAGTCAGCCACGGGTGGTTTTAAATTAGACACTACTTTTTATTGTTCATTAGCATCGTTAGGTAAAGGAATAAGTAATACTATCCGTGACATCACTGCCAGTGCTGCTTGCAACGCGTATTGGATTGGACGGGTCCACTCCCAGCGGGGGTGTCTGTCCGACCCAGCAGAACGATGAGTGCAGCATTCGCAGTCAGCGGCGCCCCCCGCATCAGCCAAGCCAGATGCCCACCGATCACAACCACGCATTACATGCATTGTGCGAAGTTGCGTATGGGGTCAGCGGGATGCCGTGTAGATTGGTGCTTTGAGCGCCTGTGTTAGCCGTATTCGGCATTGTCGGTGTCTACTGATGCGCCTACGGTCCAGCGACTACTGGCCACCCGTTCCCGCTATTTGACCAGCTTCTCGATGAGCTGGTTCATCCGGGATGACATCTCGTGGGCGTTTTCCAGGAGCCCCGCGGCGAGCAATGCATTGTCGGCGAGTTGCTGTGCGACCAGCTTGGCGGTGTCGGGATCGCTGTCGATGAGTTTGGACAAGCCGTGCATGACGTTGTGGCGTGTGTTGATTTCGAGTGTGGCTTTCACCGCGGGCATGTCCTGGCCCATGGACTGCATCATGGCGCGCATTTGCGGGTTGGGAGCCTCCTTGGGCGTGAGTGCGGCCACCGGGCTGTTGACGAGACGGCCGGACGACTCGACGTATCCGATGCGTTCCGACAGCTCGTCCTCGAGGAATTTGATCAGTTTTTTGCTGTCTTTTTTGCTGAGTTCCTTGCCCTCGGCGGCGACGTCCTCGAGGTCGATCTCGGCGCGGTCGGCTGAGACGAGTTTTTTGCCTTTGAACTCGGGTAGTGCCTCCATGACATATTGGTCGACAGCTTCGGTGAAGAAGCAGACCTCGAGTCCCCTTGCCTTGAATGCCTCGAGGTAGGGTCCGTTTTCGATGGCGTCGCGTGACGGCCCTGTCAGGTAGTAGATGTTCTCCTGGTCGTCCTTGGCGCGCTCGATGTATTGTGCGAAGTTGGTGAGCTTCCCCTTGTCCTCGAGCGAGCTTTCAAAGCGGAGCAATCCGGCGAGTTGTTCCTGGTGTTCGTAGCTGGTGGCGATGCCCTCCTTGAGGAAGCGGCCGAATTTCTGGTAGAACTCGAGGTATTTCCCGGGCTCGTTCTTGGCCTCTTTTTCGAGGAATTTGAGGTAGCGTTTGGTGATGAGCTTGTTGAGTTTCTGGACCAAGGCGCTGTCCTGCATCGACTCGCGCGAGATGTTGAGCGGCAGGTCTTCGCTATCGATGACACCGCGGAGGAAGCGGAGCCATTCTGGCAGAAGTTTTTCAGGTTTGGCATCGATGAGCACCTTGCGGCAGTAGAGTGAGACGCCGGCCTCCATCTGGCCCATCCCGAACTGTTCGGTGTTTTCGGTGGGGGTAAAAAGCAGTGCGTGGATGGACAACGGAGCATCGGCACTGAAGTGCATCGTGTGGCGCGGGTTGTCGAACGAGTGCGAGGTGAACTTGTAGAACTCGGTGTATTGCTCCTCGGTGATGTCCTTTTTATTTTTCAGCCAGAGCGCCTCGACCTTGTTGATGTGCTCGTCGTTGAGTTTGATCGGGAAGGAAACGAAGTTCGAGTATTTCTCAAGGATGGCCTTGATGCGGGAAACCTTGCTGAACTCGTCCATATCGTCCTTGAGGTGGACGGTGATGCTGCAGCCGCGCCGGGCGTCGGCGTTTTCAGCAATGCTGTAGCCGGTGGCGCCGTCGCTGCTCCAGGTGTTCCCCCCGGAATCCTTTTCCCAGGAATGGGAAGCGACCTCGACGTGGTCGGCGGCCATGAATGCGGAGTAGAATCCGACACCGAACTGGCCGATCACATCGGGGTTGGTGCCGCCTTCCTTCATTTTTTCGAGGAATGCCTTGGTTCCGGAGTGCGCGATGGTGCCGAGGTTCTCGATGAGCTCCTCCTTGTTCATACCGATGCCGCTATCGGCGATGGTGAGTGTCTTGGCTTCCTCATCCACGGTGATGGCGATCTCGAGTTCGCGGTCGGCTTCGAAGACATCCTTCTCGGTGAGCTGTTTGAGTCGCATCTTCTCCAGGGCATCGGATGCGTTGGAGACGAGCTCGCGGACAAAGATTTCCTTATCCGTGTAGAGTGAGTGGATCACGATATCGAGGAGCTGGCGGACCTCGGCTTGGAACGAATGGGTATGTTCTTCGGTGGTTTCTTCTGTAGTGGTGGACATTGTTTAAAAGGGGTGGGATTGGAAAGGAGGGGAATCTAGGCGAGGACGCCTGTCCCTGACGGGCGCAAAATAGCCGGACTCCCCCACCCTGCAAGCGAAAATGGCGGCAGAATTCCGAAGGGGCCCCTCCACAAGGGCTATTCTTGGATTGATGCCTTTCTCCTACGCCAGAGGTGGAGGTTCGTCATTCCTAGGACTTGAGTTGCTACTTCGTTTTTAACCGTGAAATGCCATCGGTCCGGCAGCTCGAAATTGATTGATGATTGTTGAATTACGATTGTTGATGGCTGAGGTAAGAGCTGGCGCAACCCATGTATTGACCCTAGAGTGTTACCTATGTTCTGACCCGTACCGCGGAGACCTACTTCAAAAATCAAAATTCAACAATCATCACTCGTCAATCAATCCTTCTAGCCCGACGGGACTGACTAGGTTTACCGGTTTCAAAATGTTGAAGAACAGAAAAAAGAGGAATATCCAGAGGAC
>JARFRT010000277.1 GCA_029287105.1 Akkermansiaceae bacterium
GTGTACTCAAACGCGCCCCCGATCTGCACCGGGATGGGCTCAAGGGTTTGCGCCCGGTAGTCTTCGACGACTTGCAAAATCCAGCGCATGTTGTGGCGCAGCGACCAGTCGGTGTCAGCGGCATTATGAAATGGCGCATCCACATCGAGCTCATATTGCTCCGTGGTGCGATCCTGCGTCCTGGCCGGCTTGGTGCTGACCTCGTCGCAGCGTTTGCAGGCGGCAAGGAACATTTTCCGCTGTTTTTCCCAGCTCGCGTCACCCTTTTTCATACCGAAGATGTCATGCAGGAAATTTTCTTCCGAGGTATTCTCATCGAGGCGCCTGACCAGATAGGCAATCGCAGAGTGGAAGTCTTCCTTTTTAACCACCGGGGCGTAAAGCAGCAGACCGCCCACCGCATCGCGCACCGCACGCGCCTGGTGGTTTGCCATGCCTTCCAGCATTTCAAACTCAACGTATTTCTCGACGCCGTAGCCTGCGCGCAGGACCATGGCGTAGGTAATCTCGAACAAGTTGTGGCTGGCAATCCCCAACTGGACGACCTCGGCATTCTCGGGATGGCAGCCATAGTGGACCATGCGTTTGTAATTGGCATCGACGTCCGCTTTGCAGGAATAGGGGGCAAGCTCCCAGTCGTGCAGGCTGGCCTCCACCTCCTCCATGGCGAGGTTGGCTCCTTTGACGATGCGGATTTTAATGGTGGCGCCCCCTTGGTCAACACGCTGGCGTGCCCAGGCTGTCAGCTCTTTCTGGACCTCGTGCGAGTCGGGAAGATACGCCTGAAGCACGATCCCCGCCCTGAGTGTCATGAATTCCTCTTCCATGAGAACTTGTCGGAACGCATCACAGGTAAGGTGAAGGTCACGATATTCCTCCATATCAAGGTTGACAAATTTCGGTGACCGGGTGCCGTCGTCCTGGACGAAAGTGTTCGCCTGGGCGGTGCGGTAGAGGCGGCGCAGGCGTTTTTTGATTTCCTCCAGGGTATGGTCATAGGCCACGAGGTTGATCTGGCTGAAAATGGCGGAAATTTTCACCGAAATATATTCGCAATCCGGGCTTTCGAGTCGGGCGACCACCTGATCCATGCGTTTCGCTGCCTCCTCCTCGCCGAGGATCGCCTCGCCAAGCTGGTTGATATTCATGCGTATCCCCTGCTTCTTGCGTTTTCTGAGGTGCGGGATCAACTGCTCGTCCTCACTGGGCAGGATGACCTCACTGCTCTCGCCGCGCATCTTCCAGGTGATCGCAGGCATCACCATGTCGGGTGCCACCGCCGAGGAAATCGCGCCCATACGCATGGCCAGTTGCTCGTGCAAGGGCAAGTAGGCGGGAATCCCATACTCACCCACCAAATAACGAAACTGGGATGCGGAGCGGGAATCGGTCGGCGAACGGAATACCTGGTCAGCCATGGCCAGCGTCAGTGTCTTGCCTAGCGGGTCGTGCATCATCCGGGCCATTTTCCAGCCCTGGTAACGTTCGGAGACCTTCTGGTTTTCATTCGCGACCGATAAAATTTCCCCGGCCAGCTCGACCGCCAGGTCGGCAACTTGCTCGGCAGTGAGCGATTGATCTTTCACTTTGTCCAAGTGAGTTGGAATATTACTTTTTACCATAGCAATAGCTTAACCTACACGTCTTGACCGAAACAGTCACCCAACACGACGATATCAGCATAAAATCATCTTGTTTTCCCGGGAACATCCGGATTATTGTCGATCATGCCTCTTGCTGCGAAAGACATCCGTGCACAATTCCTCAGCCAACTCGACACCCCGTTGGTTGCCGAGCTACTTTTCGAGCAGGTACCCGACATCGTTTTCTGCGTTAAAGACAACCAGGGCCGATACATCTCAGCCAACCCGGCATTTGCCGAACGGCTCGGCGTGAGCTCCGTCACGGCGATCCTCGGGAAAACCGCCGCCGACATCTTCCCATCCCACCTCGCTGCCACCTACCTGGCCCAGGACGAGCAGGTCTTGCACCAAGGTCAGGAAATCAATGACCGGCTCGAACTCGTCTTCAACCGTGGCGGCTCGCTCGGCTGGTTCTTGGCATGCAAAATCCCTCTGCGGGGAAAAGAGGGACAAGTCATCGGCCTGGCATCCATTTCACGCGACCTGCTCACCCCGGGTGATGCCGACCTGCGATTCGCCGGACTGGTCAAGGTGGTCGGTCAAATCCAGCGCCATTACGCCGACGACCTGAAACCCGCCGAACTGGCCCAGCTGGCCGAACTCTCCCAAACCCAGCTCGAACGCCGGATGCGCAAGGTTTTCAAACTCAGCACCTCCCAGTTCATCCGCAAAACCCGCATCGGGGCCGCCGCCCGCATGCTCACCGATACCGGTGAATCCATCACCAACATCGCGCTCGACTGTGGTTACGGTGACCAGTCCGCCTTTACCCGCCAATTCAGAGTAACCGTCGGCATGGCCCCGGGGGCCTACCGCAGTTCCTTTGGCCAAGGCCACAAGTCATCGGCCAAGGGCTGAAACCGCAGTAGGACATCGCCAGAAAATGCGACCACCGATTCGAGCGGACATCAAAGCGTGCCCGGACGGCCTAACATCCTGCCACTGCACTACGCGCACCATCCTCCCTCCACCTCCCGACTGACGGTTGCCGCATTTTGCCCGACCGCTCGTTAAAGCCGCATGTTCACAGCCGGAGCCGCTGATTACTTGAACCTGGCCCCAGTGACAAAGATCAGCGCGTCGTGCCTCAAGGTTTTGTCATACATCCCCCACCTGAAGCATGTATATCCCTTCGGTCTGTGATAATGCCCCGCACCGACTTTCCTGCCATTCAGGTAAACCTCATAGTCGTGGCCATTGTCCCTGACTTTAAGATCGAAGCTCTTTCCCGTCATGTTCCTGGCAATGATCTTGTCTTTCTGGTGCCTCCGGTGGTTCAGCTTGATGTTGCCGTCATCCGACAGGTTGAGCATCACCCCCCAGTCGTTCACATTGTTCTTGGCTTTGAAAATGGCGCAGCCATGGGGCTTGACGATGGTGTAGGTACCCTCCCACTCGTGCCAAGCGCCCCGTTTCCACTGCAGTGCGCTGAATGATTCAATTCGGGCGGCACCGGGTCGCGAGTTGCGCACGTTGTGCTCGCCCTCGAAGAGCCGGAATACCTGTGTATTCCCGTCCTCCTGATACCATCGCGTCCACTTGGGGAAGTCCTTGCGCGCAATGACGCTGTTGCACAGGGTATGAATCTTGATGTCTTGCGGAATGCGATTTCTCCTGTGAGCACTCCGTTCCACAAGCCTGTTGTCGACATCAATGATTGTGCCTTTCACGCCCCGTTTGGAATTCGTCCCGACCGGTATCGTACCATCATCGAGGAGAGTTCTGAACGAGGGGTCGGTTCCGCTCTGCGTGTAGAGCGCAGCCGCATCAGTCTGAGGACTGGCGGCGACAGCCTTGTGCGGCGTTGCGGCCTCCCGGCCTGCGACCTGTCCGCAAAGGCACAGGCAAATTAAACAGAGGGCGGCGGGTCCAGTCCTATGCATAACGGCAACGCTCAAGGTGAGCTGCAGCAGTCCTAGCAGGCTCGGATAACAAAGTAAACTCAATAGCTTTCCCAAGAGTCACCGCAGTGGTTTACCGTGTCGCCGCCCAACGCACTGTCGGCCATTATTGAAGATAGGGCGTCAGTTCGGGCACGACGGCTTTGAGCTCCTTGAGGATCAAATTGGCAATCGCCCTTGCACCCTTCTTGCTGAAGTGGGTTTTGTCATTTTCATTGAAATTGTAGGCCGCGCTGGCTTCTGGCCCGATGTGGTTATGATGCTCGATGCTGATTGTATTGAGGTCAATGAATGGCACCCCTTCCGCTTGAGCAACGGCCTTGGCCGACCGGCTGAAAGCGGGCAGTGAGCGATTCCCGTTGATGATTCGAGGTGAAATCTTGCCCGTGTCATCAAAGCTACGGCGGGTGACCGAACTCAACACAATCGGCTTGCACCCGCCCCGCTTCAGCCTCTGCACATAATCCTTGAGTTTAACTCCGTAGGGGTCGACGCCGTACCGCTTCATATCGTTGTGCCCGAATTGAATCAGGACATAGTCGGGCTTCTTCCTGATGAGAGCATCCAGCTTCTTCGACAGGGAATCAAGGGTTGCCCCGTTCTTTGCATAATTGATTACCGTCACCTGCTTGTTACATTGCTCCGCAAAGGCGGGACCCCAGCCATAGGTACTGGCAACGGTAGAGTCACCGATCAGTCCGATAGTCAGGGGCCTCTCCTGTGCCGAGACCACAGCCAGGGCGATGGTGAACGAGAACAAAAATACGATTCTGGTCATTGACTTCATGGGTGCGTGTCTACTTGTGTCGATGTCACTCATCAGCATGTGTGTCGTTCCTCTCCGGTGTTTCAGCGTCTAGTGCGCCAAGAGAGTTGATACGTTGGCTCTGTGTTGCTGATAGGGCGATCAATCTATCCATGGGAACCCCTCGCCGCAAGGATCATTGTCGCTTAGGTCTACCAATCAAGGCGAAAGGTTTATTTACAACCTGCTGCACCATGATCCACCATGCCCGCCTTCACACAGCCCCAAAAACCGCCTGCCGTCACTTTTAGCGATTTGGAGTTTGGCATTTAGAGTTTAGAACTTAAACACAAGCGCGTGCTCTTCAACAGCTACGCCTTCTGGATTTTCCTCGCCCTGATCTGGGCGATCTACCGGATTTTGCCCCACCGCGGGCAGAATTTGCTGTTGCTGATGGCGAGCTATTACTTCTATGGCTGCTGGGACTGGCGCTTCCTGCCACTGATCCTGACCACCACCCTGGTCAACTATTTCACCGCCCTCGGGATTGAAAAAAGCGACAGCAAAAAGCGCCACCGCTGGCTGATGGTGCTCTCCGCCGTGGTATCGCTCGGGCTGCTCGGCTTCTTCAAGTACTGGGGGTTTTTCACCGAGAGCACGGCGGAGATGCTCACCTGGCTCGGTTTCCATGTGGATATGCACATCCTCGAAATCGTGTTGCCGGTCGGGATCTCCTTCTACACCTTCCAGACGATGTCCTACACCATCGACGTCTACCGGGGGGAAACGAAACCCACCCGATCATTCACCGACTTCGCACTCTATGTCGCGTATTTCCCGCAACTGGTCGCCGGCCCGATCGAGCGGTCCTCCTCGTTGATGCCGCAAATCACCCACCCGAGGCGTAAGCGTCAGGGGGATTTTTCCGAGGGCCTCAACCTCGTCCTGATGGGGCTGTTCCTCAAAATCGTTGTCGGCGACAACCTCGGGTTCATCGCCGACGGTATTTTTTCCGCCGAAAAAGGAGACATCACCGGTAGCGACGCACTGGTCGGGCTTTACTGCTTTGCCTTCCAAATCTATGGCGACTTCGCCGGCTATTCATCCATCGCGCGCGGTGTTTCCAAGTGGATGGGGATCGATCTGATGACCAACTTCCGCATGCCCTACCTCGCCCGCAACCCGTCGGACTTCTGGCAGCGCTGGCACATCTCGCTGTCGTCCTGGCTGCGCGACTACCTCTACATCCCGCTCGGCGGCAACCGCGGCAGCTCCACCAAGATCTACCGCAACCTGATGCTCACCATGCTGCTCGGCGGCCTCTGGCACGGCGCAGGCTGGACATTCATCGCCTGGGGCGGCCTGCACGGAATCATCCTCTGCGGCTACCGCGCATGGGGCGAAAAGTGCAAACTCCCCGGGCTCTGGGGACGGGCCGTCGCCACCCTCTTCTTTTTCCACCTCGTCTGCCTGACCTGGCTGTTCTTCCGCGCCGACACCTTTGACCAGGCCTGGGAAATGCTCAGGCTGATCTTCACCCAGCAGGAAATGACCGCACTGTCGCGCTACGGCTTCGGCATGCTCGGCTTCTTCTGTATCCCACTTATGGCTTACGAGGTGTGGCTCAACCAGGCGCACACACTGCGCCGACTCGAAACCGTCCGCTGGGGCTGGCGTGCCGCAGCCTACTGTTACATT
>JARFRT010000293.1 GCA_029287105.1 Akkermansiaceae bacterium
TACGGCGCAACTCCCACGAGACGGGCGAAGACCTTGCCGCCGCTGGCCGGGATCTCCGCGACGACGTCGATGTAGTTTCCATCGTCCGTGGTGTCGAAGATCACGCCATTGACGGTGCTGTCCGTGTCGGGCACCTCCGCCTCATGGTTGACCCATAAATCCGCCTGGCCGAGGTCGTTGCTGAATTGCACTTTCAGCTTCGCAGTTCCACGGTTCGCGGTCTTAAGGCAGCGGAAGGTCAGGCGCAGGTTGCCGCCATTCCGGCTCGTAACGGGCAGGATAACTCGCGCGTCGGCGGTCGTATCCGCCGCGCCCAGCAACCACGCCACGCCATTGACCACTCCGTCGCCATTGCCATCGTCGCCGAAGACCGCGCCACTGGCCCAGGTGTCATAGGGGTTTGCGGGAGGGTCGGTCACCGTAATGGTGGTATCGTCGAGGAGCGCCGAGGTGGTGTCCAGGCTGTTGCCCACGGCGTCCTTCAGGACGGCGTCTTGTTTGATCCTCAGCTGGAGGGTGCCACTGCCGCTTGGTGTCACCTCCACGCGAAAGGCACCGGGCGTGGCCTCTGAGACATTGTTGATGATGATGGGCGCGGTGCCGGCATTGTCGAAGTCAGCAGCGGTCACGGTGGACTCGTCCATATCCTCAAGGAAGTTGACCGAGTAGGTCACAAGGGTGTTCGCCACGACCGAGCTGCCTGCTTGGTCATCGACGATCTCGTCCAAGGTTGGATTGGTGGCGTCGACGGCGATGGTTGTGTCGTCGGCAATCGCAGAATCGGTATTCAGCTCGTTGCCCGCCGTGTCTTCCAATACTTCGAAAGCTTTGACACTCAACTGCAGGGTTCCGCCACCTGTGGGAGTCGCCTCAACGGTGAACTCGCCAGGCGTAGCGGTCTCGGTGACGGTTCCGATGTCGACCGGCGCGGTGCCGGCATTGACAAAATCATCGGCGGTGACGGTGGAATCATCCATGTCCTTGCTGAATGTCACCGTGTAGGTCACTAGCGTGTCCGGTGCGACTGGAGACCCGCCCTTGTCATCAACGATATCGATGGGATCCAGTAGCGGCAGGGTCCCTTCCACGGTAATGGTTGTTTCGTCGATGATGGCAGGGGAGGGCACAAGGGTGTTGCCGAAGACATCGTCGATGGTAGCGGTCGAGCTGATCCTCAGGCGCAGGGTTCCGTCGTCTGTCGGGGTCACTTCAACAGTGAATACTCCGGGTGACGTCTCGCTGATCGCTCCGATCGTGATTTCCGAGGAGCCGTTGTTTTCAAAATCCGCAGCGTCCACCGTGGATGCGTCAATGTCCTCGTCGAAGGTCACCGTATAGGTCACAAGCGTGTTCGGAACCATCGAACCTCTGTCCTCGCTATCAACGATATCTAGCACTTTGGGGGGTGATGAGTCGTTATCGGCTATAAAATCCACGGAAACGTTGTCCCAGATCGGGGTATGGCGCCAATTGCTGCGGTTCGGATCCTGCATCAGCTTGACCTGCAATTCCGCACCATTGATAATCCCGTTGAAATCGTAGTCGTATCTCCAGGTGATTTCATCCGAGAACGACATGTTTTTGCTACCATCGGTATCCCCAACGACGTGACCAAGGAGAATTGGAGGGCCGAAAAAAGGGACCGCCCATAGTTCGGCTCGGTATTCGCCAATGCTGGCCTTACTTGCGATGTTGAATTTCACGCTGTAATCACCGGACTCGCCTGGCAAGAAGCCAACCGTAGCGATTGGAATGCCGTTGCTGTACGTTGTTACGCCCTGCGATCCGTAGGGGGTTGACCAAACGCTACCATCACCCTCGCTGGCGATACCGAAATAGTTCGGATGGCCACCGGCAGTCCAAACAAGCGCACTTTCGCTCGACGCTTCAAAGCTATCATAGAAGATCCTTTCCGCTTGGGCGTGGTTGGGGAAAAGCGTGAAGGCTGCCGCGATGACGCATGGCTGACAAAGGAAATTAAATCGTTTCATGGCTCGAATTCAGGGATGTGTTTGATGGTTTCTTGATTTTCAGTAGGTCTCAACAGGTCGCTCGGAAAGCCTGTAATGATGATTTTTTTTCCACGCTGCGAGATGCAAGAGGCTAGCGGGACTCGTCCGGATCTGGCGCATGATGGCTAATTCATGAACATATCGACGATGGGAGCAATCCCCAGACGTCCGGTTGCCGGGTCTTGGTGGAAAAAAATCAAGGACCTGTATTTTTTATTCGTGGGCCAGCGGGTGTCATAGAACGTTTTCCATTTATCCTCACGTTGATAAGCGAGCGTTACCTGACAAATGCCGTTTTTGTGATTGGCCGCAGGTTTGAGCAACTGCTGTTGGCCTGGTTTGAGTCCGAATTTCTTGTCTCCGATGACTCCTCCCACACTTAATCGGGATGCGTTGATAAAAAGAAAACTGCCGCCACTAAAATTCGCCAACTCCCCATTGAGCGGGAGAACCACAAAGCCATCGCTGTTGTCCTTTCCTTTTCGGATCAGCAGGATGATCTGTCTGGAGGCGGAGATGGATTCGGCCTTGCCATAGACCTGGAATACCGACTGACCTTCCTCGTTTTGGATTGTTTTGCCCACCACAATTGAACTGAGCGGCGACACTTTGTAAGTTGGCGACAGCTCGTTTCCCGGCGTTTCAACTTCCATTGTTTTCTCTTCGCCAATCAGTAGCTCGACAGGCTCAGGTTGGATCTGCTTCGGAAGCACCAGGAATTGGAGGGATATTTTCCCCTGGGCCGGGGCATGGGTCATCAACATGGATGTGATGGCAATGATGATGAAATAAGCTCGTCTCAGGTGCATAACTTGAATTGAAAAATGGGGAGATGGGAAACGCGTAATGATGCTAGATTTCCGATGCATTAAGCCAGCGGAACTGAACGATGACAAACTTACGGCCGAAGCCTTGGTTTGCTAGTGAGTTGAGTTCCGATTGCTTGACCTCTGGCTCGTCAGTGGAATCAATGTATTCAGGGGTCCGCTGGACGATCGCCTCGCACCAGGCGCGCGCTTGAATATTGCCTTTGGCATTGACCGAATCACCGTAGGCCCGGATCACGAAGGTGTCCCCTCTTGGCGTAAGCTGCGCTGGAAAGTTGCGCAAGATATCTGCCTGGTCCACGTAGGCGGCGCTACCATAAGCGACCGGCCCGTCCATGGCCTCGCGGAACCTGGCGTTCACAAACGATGTCTCCGCGCGCGTGAACTTGCGTTTGGCGTCTCGGAAACCCTCGTTAATGGAAACATCCGGGTCATCGAGGGCGGCTTGGAGTGCACCCTTGAGGGCCAGATCTCTTTTTGCGGTGCTTCCCTCCAAGCGTCTGTTGACAAATTCCGAGAGAGAGAGGAAGGGACCACGCAATTTGACCTGCTCCACCATGGCTTTTGCCAGCTCATCGATTTCCTCATCGCCGAGTTCACGCCAACCGAGCCATTGATCCGAATCGCTGGGGTCAGCCGAGCTGCCGCTGTACGATTTGCCGTTGGGAAGAGATCCACCGGCGATGGGCACACCGTCCGGCTCGAGGTGGTCGAGAAACACACCGCCCTGAAGCGAGAAGTCTTTATCGAGATAGGCCACCTGTTTTCCTTTCAGACTGGAGAACAATGCCTTCCATGCGGTCACGGAGGTTGAATTGATGTTGAATGGCCCTTCCACCATCAGATGAGCCGCGATTTTGTCGGCGAACCCATCCTTGTACTGGTCGTAGGAACTGAGGAGATCGTCCAGCTGATCCTCATCAAAATTCCGATTGTACGGGGTGATGCGCGGGTTGGGGAGTGGTTTTTCGTCAAAGAAAAAATTGCGAACGACTTCCTGCGCACTCATGCCTTCAGGGAAAACCTTGACGTCCTCAGGCTTCGGCGAGATGGATGAAAAGAAGAACTCATCCCACAGTGCCTTGTTGGCGAGGTAGGAATGGTCGGCAAAGGGCTCCACGGTTTGTCTGGATTGTGAGAAATACCGTCTCCATGTCCCCAACGCCTTGTCCGGAGAAATGTTGGGGTGGGCGTAGGAGTTACCGATTGCCTGGAGCGTATGGGGTGCAAACCCGTCGAATCCAATGGCCGTGACGCGACGAAAGGCTTCGGTGTTCGCGGGATCTCTCAGGCCGGTATAACCGGCAGCCGCAGCTTCGGTGGCCAGACTGAAGCCGCCCAGGTGTGCGTGGCTCAGTGAGGCGATGGAGAGGACTGGCGTGACAGGCAGATGCTGTTGAACGACATGGGTGGTGCCATTCTCAGCAGTGTATCCGCCCCCATAGTATCCATGATTGGCCCGCGATATGGAAATCGGGGCATCAAGAAGATTGTCGAGCGGCATGAAGAACCAATTCCAGCCGTAGTTGTAGAGCGCGCTTGGATCGGTGCTGTCAAGGAACGGCGGCGCCATCGCTGTCGAGTGAGTGAATGGACGGCTGGGGATTCGACGACCTGATCCTCCCAAGATGGGGGAAATGTTCTCCGACTCGTGCGTTTCGGTCGCAGCCTTGATGCCGTAGTAGAAAAACGCCTGAGGCAGGTCGTCTCTGGGGTTAAACGGGCTCTGCATGGCAGCGATGAGATTATCCGCACTTCTGGCCGACACAAGAATCGGTCGTGGGCTGGTGTCCGAAATACCTGGTCCGTTGAGTGGAAACCCCTGATAGACGAGGTCATTTTTATACTGGGCGTCGGGCCGGATTCGGCTCCCAAACCGGTAATTCCGATAATGCCACATGACTCCCGGCTGGTTTCTTCCGTGCCTTGATTTCTGAGCGAAGTCTATGTTGAACCCATTGTAGTTGCCACTCTCGATCGAAGCTGAAATGTAATCGCCCTCCTTGAAGGTGAGCGGGAATTGGTAATCCCCTCTCGATCCCCCCCGTTGGATGGCAGGCCTGACAAATTTTTCCGGGTTCCAGCCAGGCACGAGTTCCAGTTCGGGGACGAACGGTTCATGATACCTACCCGAGATGCGACCGCGCAGCGCGAAGTCGGCGTAATTGCTGGCCGTATTGGCATCCGTGCCTGAGGCGAAGCGCAACGCGAAAACCTTGCTTTCCCCGGGTTGAAAAACAGACGGGTATTGGCCGGATATGAAAAGCGTATAGAGTTCGCTCTGTTGGTTACTCGTTATCCTGCTGAACTGAACTTCCTTTTGTTCTGTGACCGGACCGCCACGGCTGGTGGACTTCTTAAAGGTGACTTTCAAGGGAATGGGTATTTCGCGAATCATTATCGCCGAACTCTCAGGGTTCCCAATGTTCATGACCACGGGAACATTGTTGGGATTCCAGAAGGTCATCGCTGGGGAAATACCGATTCTGAGCTTGTATTTGTCAGTGTTCGGGTCGGTAGGAACC
>JARFRT010000353.1 GCA_029287105.1 Akkermansiaceae bacterium
CCGAAACTCTTCGGCCAACGCCAGGCGGTCATCGTCCCCGCATCCCCTGTCATCCTGGCCCAGGGTGAAAAACTCGAAATCACCATCCAACATGGCGCCCGCACCACTGGTAGCCAGGCGTGCACCCTGCGCCGCTTCCGCATCGATACCTCCAACAACCCGGCCTGGACCCAGCTCGTCCACAGCCAGGACCACACCAAGCGGGTCGCGCAACACTCCCAGGCCAGCGCACAGTACAAGCAAATCAAAGGCACCAGCATCCCCGTCATCCGGGAACGCCCGGCCAATGCCACCCGCGAAACCCGACTCTTCATCGGCGGACTCTGGCTCAACAAAGGCAAAATCTTCCAGCCCGGCGTCCCCCGTCTGTTGAACGGCTACCAGGAAAAAACCGACACCCGCCTCGACATGGCCCAGTGGCTCACGTCCGCCGAAAACCCGCTCACCGCCCGGGTCATGGCCAACCGGCTGTTCTCTGAAATGTTTGGCCGCGGTATCGTCGAAACCCTTGGCGACTTCGGCTCCACCGGCACCGACCCGTCCAACCTCGCGCTGCTCGACCACCTCGCCCTCGCATTCCAAACCACGCACCAGTGGTCCGTCAAATCCCTGCTCCGCGAAATATCCCTCAGCGCAACCTACCGCCAAAACCACAACACCACCAAGGAACTCGCCAACTCCGACCCCGGAAACCGACTGCTCGCACGCGGCCCGCGCAATCGGCTCAATGCCGAAATGATACGCGACCACGCCCTGAAAATCTCCGGCCTGCTCACCCACGACATCGGCGGCCCGTCCGTCATGCCACCCCAACCCGACGGCCTCTGGCAAACCACTTACAACGGCGCGAAATGGAAAATGCCACCGGACCGGATCGCTACCGCCGCGCCGTCTACACCTACTGGAAACGCACCAGCCCGTACCCATCCATGATCACCTTCGATGCCCCCACCCGCGACCTCTGCAGCGCCCAACGCATCCCCACCAATACCCCGCTGCACGCACTCGTCACCCTGAACGACCCTGTCTACCTCGAATGCTCACGCGCCCTCGCCGCACGCATGACCAGCGAAACCGGCCCCGGCATCAGCCAACAAATCAGCCACGGCTACCTACTCACCACCCAACAACAGCCGACCGCCGCCACCCTCAAACTCCTCACCAACCTCCACGCCGGGTTCCTCACCCACTACCAGGCCAACCCGACCGAAAGCAAAGCCATCGCCAACACCCCCGGACAAGCCGCCCTCACCATCATCGCCAACACCCTCTTCAACCTCGACGCCGCCCTCACCAAGTAAGCCCGACTCCCCGACTTCCCGACTTCCCGACTCCAAAACACCATGAATCTTTCCCAACAACTCCAGCACGATTACCTCCAACACCAGTCGCGCCGACAGTTCCTCTCGAAGTGCGTTGCTGGCGTCGGCTCGGCCTGGCTCACCTCGATGGCAGGAAAGGTCATGGGCTCCGGCGATGGCCACGACCTCCCCGCCCACCTTTCCCACATCGCGCCCAAGGCCAAACGCGTCATCTTCCTGCACATGGCCGGCGCCCCGTCCCAGCTGGAACTCTTCGACTACAAACCGGAACTGGCCAAGCTCGATGGACAACCCACCCCGATGGAATACCTCGAGGGCCAGCGCTTCGCCTTCATCCAGGGTGTGCCGAAGCTACTCAACACCATCTACCCGTTCCATCAGGCCGGCGCATCCGGCCAGTGGATCTCCGACCGCTTACCGCACTTTGAAAAAGTCATTGATGACGTCTGCTTCATCAAGTCGATGCACACCAACCAGTTCAACCACGCCCCGGCCCAGTTGCTCCTTCATACCGGTAATGCCAACCTCGGCAACCCGTCCATCGGCTCCTGGGTCACCTACGGCCTGGGCCGCGAAAATGAAAACCTGCCCGGCTACATCGCCCTGGTCTCCGGCGGCAAAACCCCCTCCGCCGGCAAATCCGTCTGGGGGTCCGGATTCCTCCCGTCCGTCTACCAGGGCGTGCAATGCCGCTCCAAAGGCGACCCCGTCCTCTACCTCTCCAACCCCAAAGGCGTACCACGCGACATGCGCCGCGCCACCATCGACGCCATCACCCGCATCAACCAGCAGGCCCACAACGAAACCAACGACCCCGAAACCCTCACCCGCATCGCCCAGTATGAACTGGCCTTCCGCATGCAAATCCATGCCAACGAGGCCTTCGACCTAAAGGAAGAACCCCAACATGTGCACGAACTCTACGGCACCGAGCCGGGCAAGGAATCCTTTGCCAACAACTGCCTGCTCGCACGCCGGCTCGCCGAACGCGGCGTGCGCTACATCCAACTCTTCGACTGGGGCTGGGACTCCCACGGCGCCGGCGCCAATGAAGCCCTCAACACCGGATTCAAAAAGAAATGCCAGCAGGTCGACCAGCCCATGTACGCCCTGCTCACCGACCTGAAACAGCGCGGCCTGCTCGAGGACACCCTCGTCGTCTGGGGCGGCGAGTTCGGTCGCACCCCCATGCGTGAAAACCGCGGCGGCCAGGAAATGAAACTCATCGGCCGCGACCACAACCCCGGCGCCTTCACCATGTGGATGGCGGGTGCCGGCGTCAAACCCGGCATCAGCTACGGCGAAACCGACCCCATTGGCAACAAAGCCAGCAAGGACCCCGTGTCCACCCAGGACCTCCAGGCGACCATCCTCCACCTGCTCGGCCTGAAACACAATCAGCTCACCTACCCTTTCCAGGGACTCGACCAGACCTTGCCCGGCGTCACCCATCCCTCACGGGTCATCCAACAGATTCTCTCGTGACCTTAAGCACATCGTCACGCTAGTGCTCCGCGCCATGGCCGCGCGGCCATTCCCGCGGAAACCATCCCGCACCGGACGCACACGCGCACCGGGAATCCAAACCCCGGCTCCAATCATCGCCTGACACCCACGGCAAAATGTGGGGATGCCCCGCTTATTTTTAAGTAATTCAGTGGGTTTTTAAGTTTTTATTAACTAAGGCGGCAACCTGCCGGCGGCCTTCGCGAAACCGTGGAATACTACTTAAACCACTTATAATAAGCTGGTTATGTTCATTAGGCAGTTTTTATTATCTATAATATTATGTTTAATTGTTGTTTTTCTGTAATATAATTATTGACTATTTATAAAAAAATACGTAATTCTTTCCCACCGCTCGCTTTAAAGGGCCTTGCAACACCCTCCAACAACCCACCACACCCTTACCATGAAATACCCCCTCATCGCAGTCATGTTTGCCGCAAGCCTTGCAAGCTCTTCCGGACAGAACATCGTCAACTTCACCAGCGTATACGGCAGCTCCAACGTTGATATTGGCACCTCGCTCACCATCACAGGGCTGGGCATCAACGACGAACTGGTCATCACGTCCCGCTCCATCGTTGACAGTTCAAGCCCGTCCGACCCGAATGCTTCAGCCGGTTATGAGATCGCCCACCTGGTCTGGGACGGTGATTCCAACCCCTATAAAACGGGCATGGGCGTCCAACCTGAACAAGGTAGCGGTTCCACCGGCATCAGCGGCGGCGGTGGCGACCAAGACGAGGAAATGACCTTTACCTACTCCAACGGCGGCGTCTCGCTCGACAGCATCAGCCTGACCATCAATGACCTCAAATCCAAAGACGACGACCCGATCATGTGGATCTATACCACCGCCGGCCAGTTCCTGATCGACGAAGCCGCCATCTTCGGAGCCGGTACGGCCAATGTCGACGGTGCAGGCGCTTCAGAGGCCGCCGATAGCTGGACCATCGACTTCGCCGGATTCGCTGGCATCGTTGGCGGCACCAATGAAACCGTCACCTCCTTCACCCTGCGTGAGCCCACAGGCCACACCTTCATCAAAGCCACCGAGTTCGGCACCGCCGTGCCCGAACCAGGCAGCGCACTGCTTGCAGGCTTCGCCTCGTCGTTGATGCTGCTGCGCCGCAAGCGCTAAGGCCAGGATAGAGAGCCCACCGCTCTTGACTTTCACCATACCGGAGCCCTGATCAGGGTTCCGGTTTTTTTTTTTGCTTATCCGACGACCTCGCCAACGGATCACAACGGCTGGAGCCACCCATATTGCACTTTAGGTAATATTTCCAAAATGGCCTGAATCGAAAGTTTTCAATTAATCTAAATTA
The DNA here is from genome assembly GCA_029287105.1 of Akkermansiaceae bacterium. GTDB lineage: Bacteria > Verrucomicrobiota > Verrucomicrobiia > Verrucomicrobiales > Akkermansiaceae > Oceaniferula. Next base: position 4,157 of record JARFRT010000353.1, read on the forward strand.
TATAATCCGCCATATGATTTAGCATTACTGGACATCAACCCACCCTCATCACTTCCCGGAACTAACGGCTAGATCCCCTGTGACTCAAGGGCTAGAGTGAAGGACAATCGCCAGAATAATAGATAAAAACACGGGTTGATTTGGTTTTTTTGTTACAGTAATCCTTATATCTCAATGGCTCTTATCATTAGACTAACATAAGGATTGTTAGCTTTGTCGCCGACTTCAGAGAAATGTGTAAAATGAGGGCTCCAATACATGAAGGGCGCAGTGCTCTTCGTTTCACCCTAACCCAACTACACCCTGAAGCAATGAAATACACACTCATGGCCGCTGCCTTCCTGGCATGCCTAACAACAAGTTACGGTCAGACTATAGAGCTTGACGGCACTTACAGCAGTGGCGACGGCTACACCACGGCAGAAACAGTGACCTGGTTCAACGGCCACAAGACCGATGATAGTATCTATGGCGATTTTGACAATCAGTCCTACACCACCACCATCCGTTATGGAGTCTCTGAACTCGCGGGCGGAACACCGGGGGAAAAGTTCTTCTTCCTGTTTGTGGAAGCACCCCTCTACGCCAAGAACATGATCTGGGGTAATGGTCTGACGGAAGCCGACCTCGCCCCTTATCGCATTCACTACGGAACCCACCACAACCCGGACGATTTGAAACTCGATTTCGGCGGTGCCACCGGCAGTGAGAAGATCATTTTCCTCGATGCGGGTGGTAGCGGGAAGTTCACCGCGGACCTCGCCAAAGGTGTCGACAGCAAGTTTGGCCTGATCGATTCCAAAGACTCGGTTGACTACCTGCTCGACAGCGGCATCAGCACCGAAGATTCGAGTCTGGCGCGCGACACGACCATGTCGTTTGAGTTCCAGTTCGCGGTCGACCCGACCAACAACGCGCTCATTGTCGATTACGCCCGTAACGGCCTCGAGATGCACTTGTCGCCGGAGAGAGGTCTGGTTCCCGAGCCGAGCAGCTCCGTTCTCATCGGCCTGTCTTCCATGCTCTTCCTGTTCCGCCGCAAACGCTAGCATAACAGGCCAAGGAACCTTGATGAGGTTCCCATTGAATTTAATCAAACCGGAACCCTCTCATCGGGGTTCCGGTTTTTTGCTGCCCGTGTTCTCCGGCTAACTGGTGGGGCCCACGGCAAATGAAATCCCCCGACCTATCGCGGCAAGTCTTGCCGCGGCGTATCCCCTGAGGACCAAATCCCTGTCGATTCCAGGATATGGGGGAAGGGACGCGGCGCTCTCGCCGACCGAAAAAACTACCTCATCTCGAGTTTCGTCTTGGCCCACATCCACTTGTAGACCTTGCCATCCTCAATCAGGGCGATCGCCTCGTGCTCCTGCACACCGAGAATCGTTTCCGCCTTGAAGGTCACGAGGCCCGTCTGATAGGTGTCGCCATCAAACTCCAGCTCTTCGCCGGCCTTCCAGCCGGTGACCTGGCTGGCTTTGAACTCGGTGACCTTGCCGGCCTCCACATCGGCTTTCAGCAGCGCGACGATCGCGGCGGCGTCCAGCTTGTCCGCTGCCGGCGTAGGAGGAGTCACGGCAGGGGGTACGGGCTCCGGATCCGCGGGTGCGACAGGGGGGGTCGGCTCGGGGTCTTTCGCTACCACCGCATTTTGTAGCCGCATGGTCATGCGCGGCAGAACCAGCTCTTTGAAATTCGTGCTATCCACATCGATCAGACTTTCAATCGGAAGACCGACGGGCTGGACAACAAGCTGACCTGCTTGTAGTCGCACCGGCTTGACATGAATGCCCTTTTCAAGCTTCATGGTCACCCCACTGTTAGCGTCTGAAATAGTGTGCGCCACCTTGAGCTCAACCTTGGCCGGGAAGTCCTCGGGGACAACCTTGCTCAGGTCCAGTTCGATGGAAGGCGCAGGTGGATCCTGGTTCGCGGGAACAGGTATAGCGGGAGGGTCTGTGGAATCATCAGGGGCCGCATCCGGATCGGAAGCTGTTTTCTCCGCAGCCTTCGTTAATACCACCTCCCGGCTTTCAAAGAACAGGGGCTCCAAAACATAGCCTATACCGACGCATACAATAAGAAGCAAAATCGTACCGATGTTTGTCATAGTGTTTATGATCTAGCACTTAGCGCATCCTGCGGCAAGAAGGGATTCCGGCAAGCTGAAGCCCATCCGTGATACCCAGCCACGCCATCCCTTTTGATATCCGGGATACTAGCGACGCTTTTTGCGGAGGAACGGCGGGATATCAAGATCTTCCCCTTCGTGAAAATTAGGATTCTCACCCTCGAATTTGCCCTTCGGCCCGCCATCCAGCTCAAGCTCACCCTGGGATGTCTGTTTTTTACGATCACGCCGCGGTGGCAAAAAGGATTTTTGCTCGGGCTCCGGCTCGTCATCCTCAAACTCATCCTCAAGCTCGTGAGAGTCTTCCTCCCAAGACGCTTCGTCCGATGGCTCGTCACTGCCGTCATTGCCGGCCTCGGTTTCAGCAAAGGGCGCCTGGTCGTCACTCCCGCCCAAAAAGGAATCGTCCTCTTCATGCTCATCGTGCTCGGAAGACGGACCGAAACCCGGGTCTTCGTCCATGGCCGTATCTTCATCGTTGACCGCATCCTGATCATCGACGGCCTCCTCGTCAGCCACCGCCTCACCTGGGGTGAAATCTTCCATTTCCCCCATGGGCGCCTCCGCGGTATCAGTGACCTCCGCGAAACCCTCGCCACTTGCCGTGAAACCTTCGCTGGGCTCCATGATATCTTCGTCCCCGGGACTCCCCAACAAAGCGGAAGCCGCATCAATGGCGGCCTGGGTGGCAAGACCGTCCAGGTCGTCCGACTCCACGTCGGCCACCAAACCCTGCACTTCAACCGGGTTGAGTTTGTCCTCCGGCAGAGCACTCACCAGGGTCACACTGAGGTTGTCCCCCATCGCGGGATCCACTGCGGCACCAAAGAGCACATGGGCCGAGGAAGGCACGTACTTCGCCAAGCCCCGCATCAGCAACTCGACTTCGTAAAGTGTCAGACTCTCGCCACCACAGATGTGCACCAGCACGGTGGTGGCATCCGCCAACAAACTCCCCTTGTCCAGAAGCGGGCTGGTCAACGCATTCTCAAGCGCCAACTGGGAACGATTCTCCCCCTCGGCAATCCCGGAACCGAACAGACAACGCGAGCGGGTCGTCCGCAAGGCCGTCATCAAATCATCCAAACCGACATTGATCAGGCCGGGACGGACCACCAGGCGCGTCACCGCCTTGATCGATTCCGATATCATCCGGTCGGCCGCAGCAAACGCCTCGTGGATGCCCTGCTTGGCGAGCACAAGCTCACCCATACGCCCGTTGTCAAAGGTCACGAGCGCATTGGACAGGACGGCCAACTCATTCAGCGCGGTTTCCGCCTGGTCCCGACGGCGCTGCCCCTCAAAACCAAAGGGCATGGTGGCAAAAACAACCACGAAGGCGTCTTCTTCCCGGGCAATCCGGGTGATCAACGGGGCCGCACCCGATCCCGTTCCACCCCCGAGACCGACACAGACAAAAACCATCTTCCGGCCGCGCAGGGCATCACGGATCTGAAGCTCGGATTCTTGCACGGCTTGTAAACCCAACTCGGGATCCCCCCCGGCACCCAGTCCCTTGGTCAGGTTTTTGCCAATCTGGATTTTCTCACCCGCCACCGAGCTCGAGAGCGTCCGCATGTCGGTATTGATGCAAAGCATCTCCGCACCCGTCATCCCGTCAAGCGCGGCGCGATCAAGCATATTGGCACCCGCACCACCAAGGCCGATGATTTTAACGGATGCCTCAGGGATGGTCTGCTGCGGGTCGCGGTCGTAGGAAATCATTTTTCAGTGGTGGTTAACAGTGAACGGTGCACAGCCGCCGGGAGGAAATACCGGCCGGGGCCCGATCATTTGATTAGGCAATCC
>JARFRT010000368.1 GCA_029287105.1 Akkermansiaceae bacterium
TATGCGTGGCCATGTCTCGTTGGAGTTGTGTAGGATACCTGTGCTTATTCTCGTGGAATGATCAAACCCCGACTCACTATGCACAATACATTTACCGACGAACTTCCCAATACCGACGGCTACTTCGGAGAATACGGCGGCAGCTTCATCCCGCCCGAACTGGAGGAAATCATGACCGGGATTTCCCAGGCCTACGATGATATCACGCGCGATCAAGCCTTTCTCACCGAGCTGACCTCGCTCTACCAGCACTACGTCGGCAGGCCCAGCCCGATCTTTCACGCCCAACGCCTCTCTGAAAAATTCGGCAGCCCGATCTATCTCAAGCGCGAGGACCTGAACCATACCGGTGCCCACAAAATCAACCACTGCCTCGGAGAAGCCCTGCTGGCGAAAAAGATGGGGAAAACCAAACTCATCGCCGAAACCGGCGCCGGACAGCACGGCGTCGCCCTCGCCACCGCTGCCGCATTGCTCGGTATGGAGTGTGATATCTACATGGGGGAAGTCGATATGGCCAAGGAGCATCCGAACGTGGTGCGCATGCATATTCTCGGAGCCAGGGTGGTCCCGGTCAGCCATGGCCGCAAGACACTCAAGGAGGCGGTGGACGCCGCCTTCGAAGCCTACCTCGGAGACCCGGTCAACCAGTTCTACGCCATCGGCTCGGTGGTCGGGCCGCATCCATTCCCGAGAATGGTGCGCGATTTCCAATCGATCGTGGGCAATGAAGCCCGCTCCCAGATGCTGGAAATGACCGGCCAGCTTCCGGATCATATTGTCGCCTGTGTCGGCGGCGGTTCCAATGCCATGGGAATATTCTCAGCCTTCCTCGAGGATGAAAACGTCACCTTGCACGGCGTCGAGCCGGCGGGAAGAAACCTGGAGGTAAGGGGTGAACATGCCGCCACCCTCACCAAGGGTAGCCCGGGAGTCATGCACGGGTTCAAATCCTACATGCTCCAAAACGACCAGGGTGAACCCGACGAGGTTTATTCCGTCGCCAGTGGTCTCGACTACCCGTCGGTCGGCCCCCAGCACAGCTACCTCAAGGACCTCGGCCGCGTGCACTACCACACCATCAACGACCGCGAAGCCATCGATGCCTTTTTCGAGCTTTCCCGCGTCGAGGGAATCATCCCTGCGATCGAATCCGCCCACGCCATTGCCTATGCCACCCAACTGGCGCGGCAGGGTGGCTCCATCCTCGTCAACCTTTCCGGCCGCGGCGACACGGACATCGACTTTGTCGCAGGACAGTATGGAAAAGACTACGGGCTGCCCGGGTAAAAACAGTTAGGTTTTTTTGACAAGGTCCACCGCGGCACTGACGCGGGTTCTGATCTCGGCAAAGTCTCCCTCCTTGATCAGGCTCCGGTCGACCATCCAGGAGCCGCCGCAGGCCGCCACGCTGGGTATTGTCAGGTAGTCCATGACATTGCCTGCGTTAATCCCACCTGTGGGGACAAAGCGCATGTCGCCGTAGGGGGCGGCCATCGCCTTTAGCGTCTTGGCCCCGCCGAACGATTCCGCCGGAAAAAACTTCACCAACCCCAGACCGTAGCTCATCGCCTTGGCAATGTCAGACGGCGTGATCACACCCGGAATGACTAAAACGCCCAGGTCGAGGCAACGTTCGACCACCTCCTCGTGCATACCCGGACAAATGATGTAAGACGCTCCGCTGTCCACTGCCATGTCCACCTGTTCAGCGGTTAACACCGTACCCGCACCGAGAAGAATTTCATCATAGGTGCCGATTTCCTTCATCGCCCCCAGGGCCGCAGAGGTGCGCATCGTTACCTCCGCCACCGGCAGCCCGCCCTCGATCAGGGCTTCGGCCAGAGGTTTCCCGTCCTCGACCCGGTCCATCACGATCACCGGCACCAGCCGGTGGCCGCTCATCTGATCAACCAGGCCACGCTTCTCACCATCTGAATTTGACATGGCCTAACTATAAGCCACCGCCCTATCGCCTCAAGTCTAAATGTCCGGATCGCCCACATATCGACGCGCTACATCCTGAAAATACTTCCCCCTTTTTTACCCAGCATAACAAAGGCCCCGATGATCGAAATGCCCAGGAAGACCATCGCCCATACACCCAGGGCGGAAGCAAGTTCGTGCCCATTTCCCAAGGTGCTCAGCAGTGTGTAAATCGCCTTGGTGATCGGAAAATGTTCCGCCTGCTGCGCAAGAATCAGGCTGTCCGATACTTCGAGCATGGCAAAGGCAAAGGCCAGGATTCCCCCAGCCACCAGATTGGCACCGATCAGCGGTATGGCCACACGTCTGAGCGCACGCAGCGGGGTCGCTCCGAGTGATCGGGCCGCCTCTTCAAGCGTGATGTTGCTCTGTTGCAGCCCCGCCACGGCGGCACGCACGACATAGGGGAGACGCCGGACAGCATAGGCTGCGATAAGCAGGTACATCGGGTTGTTGACGTCACCCACCAGCCAGTGCATCGGCTCACCTTTCTGCGTGATGGCAATATATCCAAACGCAAGCACCAGCCCCGGCACCGCAAGGGGAAGCATCATCACGGCGTCCAAAAGCACCCTGCCCCGTATACTGCTCCTTACCACCACAAAGGCAATCGCAGTGCCGAGCACAATATCTAACAATGTAGACCAGGAAGCATAAACCAGGCTGTTTTTAATCGATGGCACCACCAGCGGGTGCGCCAGTGCCTCGTTGTAATGCGCGGTGGTCATCGACTCCGGAAGAATGCTGCCGTACCAGTCGCCGGTCACCGAGAGCAACACCACACCGAGGTGGGGGACGCAGGCGACCAGGAACACGCCGGCAAAACCCGCCGCAATCACCCAGCCCCTCCATCCTTGGACGACCCTTTCTCCCGAGTAGGTTTTGGGCCGTGGCGTAGCGCCCAGACCGGTCCGGCCTAACATTACTTTCGAGACAGCGAATACCGCAGTGGAAATCACCAGCATAATGCTTACCAGTGCGTAAGGGATCGGGTTCTGGTTCAGGTCCTTGATCCCATCGTAGATCTGCACCGAGGCCACACGCGTGTAGTCAAAAACAAGCGGCACGCCAAGCTCGGTAAACGACCAGATAAAAACAATGGCAGCACCGGCAAAAACCCCGGGCATACACAGCGGCAGGGTGATCTTTTGAAACCTGCGCCACGGCGTGCACCCGAGGTTTTGCGCCGCCTCCTCCATCGCCGGATCCAGGTGGGAAAGCGTCGCCGCAATGTTCAGGTAGAGCACCGGGTACAGGTGCAACGCATTCATGACAATCACACCCCAGAACCGGCTCTCCCCGAGCCAATCCATGGGCGCGTCCGCGCTCATCACTCCCAGATCAACCAACACCGTGTTCAGCGACCCGCTGATACCCAGGATATGTTTGATCCCGACGGCACCGACAAAGGGAGGCAGCACCAGGGGGGCCAGAATGAGAAGCGTCCAAAGTTTTTTTCCGGGAAACACCCACCGGTGTGACGCCAGCGCGAGGGGGAATGCCAGCAACAGGGACACCACTGTGCTGCATACCCCCATCATCAACGAGTTCCACAACCCCTCGACATAGATCGGGTTTTTAAAAACCCCGAGCACGTAATCCAACGTAAAGCCACCGGCCTCGTTTCGAAACGCCACCGCCAGCGTCATGGCGACCGGATAGAGAAAAAACACGCCAAAGATAAGAACCACAACCGTGGTGATTGAATAGGCGCTGGTTTTCTTCATCGCTACTGCCTCCCTTCCACGGCCAGTTTACCCGCCAGTTTGTAGTTCTGCCTGAAGTACCTCCCCAGTCGCACCGCGACATTGGCCGTCTCGATCTTACTCCCCTCGCCAAGCTGCCTGCGGATATCACCCATGGCATTCTGGTAGGATACCAAGGTCGTATCACAAAACACCCTGGTCGCTCGTTCGGGCATACCCGCATCTGATAACTTTCCCCACGCGTCTTTCAACTCATCGTGCAAATCAAGACACATTACCCTGATGATAAATTGAATCGCCTTGAAACCCTTACCTGTTAACTCGCGCCGATAAACAAAACCACCCGTGTGCTCATACGGATTTATCGGGTCGGTAAAATATTGCCTGCTTTCCTCCGTATACACGTCCTTCCTAACAGGCATACGCCGGAGCGCACGGTATTTCGTCCCCCCCGGCGTTCCCGGCTTTGCATTCCAAAGCCTTTGCCCCCCCTTGGTCAGAAGAAACTCGACAAACCCCTGGGCAATTTCCGGATCGGGGGCACCCCGCATGACCGCAACCGGATCAACACTCAGCGAGGTGCCACCCTGCGGGGATATCCAGCGCATCCGTGTGCTCCCGTCCTTTTTTTTCACCTTTTCCTCGTAGGTGCGACCGTAGAAATCCACACACATCCCGGCCGCGGCATTGCCCTGGGCGACATCGTGCGGAATCTTCGTCGCGCTGTCTGTGAAGTAGCGCGCGTTGCCAGCAATGCGCTGAATCAGGTTGATCCCGTTGTCCCAGCCCACGCTCCGCCCGCGCATATCAAGCTGCTCGTTGGTCTCCCCGGGCCTACGCTTCATCGACGCCATGGCCTCATGCATCTGCTGCTGAATGAGCATCTCGAAAGCGCGCGCCACTGACCCGCTTTTCGATGGATCCGCCAGCGCAATGCCACCGAAGTAGCGTGGGTCGCCGAGATCCTCCCACTTCGTCGGAGGATCAAGGCCCAGGCGTTTCAACACATCCGCATTATAACAGATTCCAAACCGCGAAAGACAGACACCCACCCACCTGCGGTCCTTGTCGTAATAAGTTTCTCCCGTGAATTCCTCTGGAATCACATCGGCCGCAAACCACTCGGGATGCGTTTCAAAGACCTCCAGTTCCGCCAGATGCCCTTTGTCCGCCTGCCTGCGGAAATCATAATCGCCGCCGCCAAAAAAGAGATCAATACCGATACCCGTCTCACCCACCCTCTCGGCAGCGGCATATTTACCGTCGATGATTTTCCGGATCTCGGACGTCCCGCCCGGAGTCAACCAATTCACGCACACCGTTTACCCCGTTTTATCCTGCCACCATAGCTGAAAGGCTTCGCCCATCTCACGCCGAATCGTTTCGTTGTGAGGTGTGATGATGCTGATCCACCGGTCCGCGTTCGCACCGGCCGTATCACCCCCGCCATGCCTCGTCGCCATCAGCAGCGGCAGCGCGACACATCCTGCCAACGCAATCAGCACGAACGATTTGCTATTGATCATCTTCATACCCGTCATTTTTCTCCATCCAACTTAAGGCTGCAGGACAATCACATCGGAGGGATCCGCGGTGAGCATGATCGCTTCCCCCTCGCCCCGCATCACGTGAGGATTGGTTTCGGTGACATGCCAGAGATGCCCGCCGGCATCCCGGATGCGGTACCTCACATTCCTGCCCAAGTACATCCGGTCCGCCACCCGGCCCATCACCCGGTTGATCGGAATCCCCGAGTTGTCGACATAGAGCGACTCAGGCCGTATCGACACCAGCACCTTCGACCCCTCCTGCGGCCGCCAGTTGCCCCGGGTCACATGACCGTGAAATTGGCCCGCAGCCGAGCTCACCCGCACCCCCAACAGACCATCATCCCGCACAATCCTATCCACCGTTGCCTCCACTAAATTGGTTTCACCAATAAAGCCGGCAACATGGGCACTGAGCGGGTTGCGATAAATTTCCTCAGGCGTGCCTGTCTGCACGATACGTCCGCCATCGAGCACCGCCATCCGGTCAGCCATCGATAGAGCCTCCTCCTGGTCATGGGTGACGTAAACACCCGTCAGGTTATTCTCTTTGACAATCCGGCGAATCTCACTGCGCATCTCCAGCCTGAGTTTGGCATCGAGATTCGATAAGGGCTCGTCCAAGAGAAGGCACTTGGGCTTGACCACAAGCGCCCGGGCAAGCGCCACACGCTGCTGCTGGCCACCGGACATGTGATCAATCCTACGGTCGCCATACCACCGAGATGCACCATCTCCAATGCCTCCCCGACCCGGGAATCAATCTCGTCCTTACCCACCTTTCGCTCCTCCAGACCAAAGGCAATGTTCTGCGCCACACTCATGTGCGGCCACAGTGCATAGCTCTGGAAAACCATCGCCGCCTCCCTCTTGTGCGTCGGGAGGTCGGTGACGTCTCTCTCACCATAGAACACGCGGCCCTCCGTCGGAGTTTCCAGACCGGCAATACACCTTAGTAAAGTCGTTTTGCCACAACCACTCGACCCTAATAAAAAGAAAAGCTCACCCTGCTCGATGGAGACACTGGCACCGTCCAAGGCCCGGACTTTGCCAAAGTCCTTAACAATTGATTCTGCACGTATCGCACCCATGGTCCCTGTCATCCTCTGCACCAGACCACGGATTGGCAAGAAAGAACGGGACACCCGCTACGTATCATCCACACACATTCATGCTCACGTAGCCCGACCCTCAACCCACCATTCCCCAGCGCCCCTGCCATGACTTCATCCCCGCCATTCATCCTCAAGCCCGTGATCCGGGTAGCCGTCGCCGCCGCCCTGCTCAGCCAGGCCGCCGCCTACGAAGTCAAACCCATCAGCGCCAGCCAAGCCCGCGAATACCAGCTCGACCGATCCTTCTATCAAAAAGGAACCCTGGTCCAAAACATCCTCATCGCCACCTCCGGTCGTGTCGCCGACCACACCCACCGCGAAGCCGCCTACCTGTTCGACCGGGTCATGAAGGACGTCACCCCGGCCATCGCCCAACGCATCCGGGACAACAAGGTCCTCTGCATCCTCGTCGCGCACAATGAACTCACCTCCGACGTCCCCCAGTTCAAAAGCGGTAAAACCGGCAAGGAACTCGCCTTCTACAACTGGCGCCAGCGCGGGTTCCTCACCACCGTCAACCAACGCCGCACCGTGCTCTTCGCCGAGGAAGACGTCATGGAATACCAGGGCGGCATGCAGATCGAAAGTATCCTCATCCACGAATTCGGCCACGTCATCCACGGCGCGGGATTCGATGACACACTGCAAAAACGACTCACCCGAACCTTCGAAAATGCCAAGGCCAAAGGGCTCTGGAACGACGGCCGCGCGGCGCAACGCTTCCGCCGCGTCAAAAGCAAACAACCCGTCAGCCTGCTCGACGCACTCGTCCGGTCCTTCCCCAAGGAATCCCCCGAACTGCTCCGCCGCTGCCTCGAGCACGGCGATATCCTCGTGAATGGTAAGGCCAGCCACGCCAAGGTCAGCGTCACCGGCAAAGACAAGGTCACCATCGTCTTCGGCGGTAAAAAACAATGCTACGCCGGCAAAAACCGCGCCGAATACTTCGCCGAAGGCGTACAGTGCTGGTACAACACCAACCGGACCATGGACCACGATCACAACCACATCCATACCCGCAAACAACTCATGGCCTACGACCCCACCCTCGCCCGACTCTGCCAAGACATCCTCGGCAATAACGACTGGCGGTTCGTCTCTCCGCGGCAACGTGCCGGCACCGGCCACCTCAAAGGCTACGACCCCTCCCGGTCCCCCGTCATCGTCCAGGCCGACTTCATCCAGACCGCCGCCCTTGACTACTACGACACCTACTGGGCCCCCTACTGGCAGCGCCTCCGCGACAAACACGCCGGGGAATAACCCCCGCTGAAAAGTCGAGCTCTTCTATACCGGCCCAGCATTCTCCCCGCCTCCAACAAAAAGCCCCCAGGCAATCACCTGGGGGCTTTGAAATGTTGAGTTAGTTCTATTCGACCTAGAACTTGTAATCCAGGTAGAACTGGAACTGCCCGCCCTGATCGGCGGCCTTATCCGTGGTTGGTGTTCCCAGCGGGATGGCGTAGTCGATGGCCAGCGGGCCGAAGGGCAGGTTGAGACGGAGGCCGAAACCGGCGTCATGATAAAGACCGCCGCCGAAGTCCCAGGACTTCGAATTCACGGTGCCAATATCGTAGAAAACCGCACCGCGCACACGCTCGATGAGTGGGAAGGTGTATTCCACAGAGGCATAGGCCGAGGTGTTGCCACCCAGTGACTCACCGGTGGCAACGTCACGAGGGCCCGCGTCACGGTTTTCAAATCCACGCAGTGAATGCGGTCCACCCAGCGACTGACGATCAAAAATAGGAACGAAACTCGTGTCGCCATGGGTATCGGCCACGGTGACGTTACCCTTCACCGAGAGGATGCTGTCACCCCAGAGGTTCCAGTACTTGGAGCCGGTTCCGGTGACGATGTAGACATCGACATCGCCGCCGACCACACCACCCGCGTAGGTGACGCCAAGGTCGAGTTTGTGTCCCTTCCGTGGCAGCTTGTTGCTGTCGCGACTGTCGTACACATAGTTGAGGCTGACGGCACTTCGGATGAAGTCACCGTCCTCTCTGGCAAACATGGATACGGGGGCGACCTTGGCCATGGTCGAGGAGTCCACATCAATGCTGATATCCTCGATACGGTATTCCGCACGCACATAGGCACGCTTGCTGACAGGTTTGCGCAATGACCAGGCCGTACCATACTGGCTCTGCTCATACTCGGTACTGTAATAAAGGGAATCACGGTAGAAAATCTCTGCGCCAAGGGCCAAACGCTGCCCAAGGAACCACGGCTCGACCCAGGACATGCGGAAGTCCTTACGCCTGCTACCCATCTGAACCTTGGTGTTGAAACGCTGACCGGCACCCGTAAAGCTACCCCAGTTGGAAATATCAAAGTTGGTTTGCTCGAGGTTGACATAACCGACGATACTGTCCACCGAGCTGAAACCGAGACCAAAGCTGATCGAGCCGGTCTTCTTCTCATTCACGATAATATTGATATCGCGGTATCCAGTCTGGGCACTGGGCGCGGGACTGACCTGAACGTCGTTGAAGTAGTTCATGTTTTTCAGGCGGCGGCGGGTGGTTTCCATCTCAACCGAGTTGAAGTGGTCACCCGGCTGCATCGGAAGTTCACGGCGGATCACGCGGTCCTGAGTCTTGTCATTACCCTCGATGGTGACACGGCCGACTTTATAGCGGCGGCCTTCTGACACTTGATAGATAATGTTCACACTCGTCGCAGTGACGTTCCGGATGTCAGGGCTGACTGCGGCATCAGCGTATCCACGGGATCCGTAATAACTGCGGATGGCACGCATGTCCTCATTCATTTTCTTGGCGGAGTATCCGTCACCGGCATTCAGCGTAAGTGCAGGGACAAGCTCGGAAGCTTGAAACACCGTCAGCTTCCCAAAGCCAACACCCGCGACAATGTACTTGCTACCCTCGTTGATCGTAATCACCAGGTCGACACGACCGTCGTCTACCGGTGCCCGGCCAACCGTTGCGGAAACGCGGAGGAAACCACGGTTCCGGTAGTAGTCGAGCACGCGGTCCAGATCCTCATCGAGCTTCGTGTTATCGATGCGCCCTGACTTGGTGAAAAACGAAAACCAGCCCTTCTGCTTCGTCTTCATCTCATTGCGCAGCACATGGGACGGGAACGATGTATTGCCCTCGAAACGAATCTTGCGCACCTCGGAACGGGCGCCCTCGTCGACCACCAGAACCAGCTCGGCGGTGCCGGCAACTTCGGAAGACTGGATGCGGTGTGTTACCGTCACATCGGCATATCCAAATCCCCGGTAGTGGTCTTGCACATTGCGGCGAGCCGTCAGGATAGCTTGGTCGCTCATCACGCCACCCGCCTTGAGTTTGGTCACACCGGCGAGTTTTTTGTCACTGAACTTGGTATTCCCGATGAAGCCAACGGCGACAATCTTGGCGCGTGTATTCACCTCCGCGGTCACTTTCACGCCGGCGCCAATCAGCTCGGCAAAAAACCGGATGTCGTCCACCAGACCGCTTTCATACAGACTGCGGACATCTTTATCAAGACGGGAGGCACTGTATTTCTGGCCAGCGCGCACTGACATATGGCCGCGTATCTTCGCCTCATCGACGGTGCGTGGACCATTGTAGCGAATATTTACAGAGGAATTCTTCTTTCCCTCGAAATCCTGGGCACTGCCGGTCGAGGCACCACCTAACATAAGAACAAATCCCGCCAGCATTAGAATGTGCTGCGGGATACGATTAATCATATTTTGTAACATGCGTTTATTGATATGGGTTGGTTGCGACCATAAGACTGCCTAACATCCATTCAGTCAAGGCGAATTCCTATCAATTAACAGGGTGATCAACGAGTCGGAACCTGCCTATGGCAGGTGGCAGCCCAGGGCAATAATGCCACTAGTGCCGCCGATGCCGATGCCCCCGGCCTCTGACCCCGGCACCCTCCACATCCCTTGTCCGGGGGGTGGGGACAGGCACGATGGCGACCCCGACGCGGGGCAGCAATGCGGGACCACCGCTGGAGGATCTTGTCGATAGGGGAACAGTCAACCGAGGCACGATCGAGGGCCCCACTTTCTCAACCTGACGCACGTACTCCGACTGAGGGTTGCCGCGCACAGGGTGGTGCCGCCTTGATCTTCCCAGATAACGGGTGTGAACCACCCCATAGCGGAAAAAGTCCTGGGCCGGAGGTGCCGGCGCGGTCACCACCCCGTCCGCACGCCCGTCCTTCTCCTCTCCGGGGACTTGTGATGTGATTGCAACGGCGGCGGCCTTCCGGGCCGGGGGAAGACCTGCCTTCCAGTGGGTCAGCCCATTTTCCGGGCCGGCAGGTTGTGAGTGAGGACGCCATGGTGTATCCAACCAAGCGTCACTCACGCCCTCCGCCACAGGCTGTCGGGTCACGCACGCGACAGACAGCACGCACCCTATCAGGGAGAAGTATAAACAGGCGGTCTTCATAACATCATAGCATCGGGTGGGAGACGACAACCGTTCGACTTGGCAGGTGGCAGATTTATTCAATTCCTTGATTCAATCCCTCTGCCACCTGCCAAATAGCCCGCATGGCATCAGCCTTTCCGCAGCAAGGGATGTCCCGCTTTTGCCTTCGAGGTGTAGGGAGCACGCAGGTACGACGGCGAAAGCGGCTGGTTGATCAACTCGTCCCGCCGCTCCGCAGCAAGCCCCAACCAGACATCGATCAATAAACCGGCTTCCGGCGTCGTCCGGACCACCCGCCGCTCGGTGTCGGCATCCAACCCGAGCCGGCCGGGGTCGTCCAAGGTAAACAGGACACGATCCGCCGCTTCCGCCAGACGACCCCTGAATGCCTCTGCATCCATCAGCTCGGCAGCCATTGCCTCGCCACCGGCCGTAATCCGTGAAATGAAATACAGGCCGCGACGTGCATCGCCGACTGCCCAGGGCAGTGCCTCCCCCCGGTTTTCCCTGGCAACGGGGGTTGCCGCCAGCGAACCCAGGCCCACGGCGGGACAGCCATGCACCAGCGCGACCCCTTGAGCCGCGGCAATGCCGATGCGGGTGCCACTATAACTGCCGGGCCCGGTCCCCACGACGGCCAAGGACAAACGCTCACCCTCAAGTAATTCCAAGGCCTTTGCCAAGGGCTCAAACACCATCGAGTTGTGATTTCGATCACTGCTGAACGGTTCGAAAAACACTCTTTTGCCCGCCCGCCACATGGCGACACTGGCCTCAGGCACACTGGTTTCTATTGCAAGAATCGTATCCACGCAGACACTGTTAATCACCGTCTGGAAAATACCAATCCCGTAATATCAGAAAATACGCGGCAATTATGCGAAGAAGCATACACGATTCATTCTTGCATCTGCGGGGATTTGCGGCTTTGTTCGCCCACCTACCGCCCATCAGAGGGTGACAAGAGCGCAATCGTGCGCCATATTCCAACAGCAAACCTCCCGGGAGGCCCCACGGCCACCCCCTGACTCAGGAGCCCCCATGGCTCCACTAATCAACCCACACTACATCCCATTATCATGAGTGACTATGCCAAAGGACTCGAAGGAGTCATCGCCAACGAATCCGCCCTAAGTGACGTTAAAGGAGCTGAAGGGAAACTTGCCTACCTCGGCTACGACATCGACGACCTCGTCGAGAACTGCTGCTTCGGAGAGGTCAACTACCTCCTGATGAACGGCCGCCTACCCAATGCCAAGGAGCTGAAAAACTTCCAGCAGAAGCTTCGCCACAACCGTGAGCTTCCTCCCCAGCTGATTGATTTTCTGAAAAACGCCCCACACGACGCAGCCCCCATGGACGTGCTCCGCACTGGTGTCTCCATGCTCGGTCTCTATGACAAGCGTGCCAAGATCGGTGAACCCGATCACGATGCCCTCTACGAGTCCGCCATTTCCATCATGGCGCGTGTTCCGGTCATTGTGGCGTATTTCCACCGTGCCCGCAACGGCCTGTCTCTCCCCCCCGTTCGCACCGATCTTTCCGGCGCCGCCCACTTCCTTTACCTCATCAACGGTGAGGAGCCTACTGCGGCTGCCGTCAAGACTCTGGACATCGCCTACATCATCCATGCCGACCACGGTATGAATGCCTCCACCTTCGCTGCCCGTGTCACCGTGGCTACCCTCAGCGACATCTACTCCGGTATGACTTCCGCCATCGGCACCCTCAAGGGACCACTTCACGGTGGTGCCAACGAAGGCGTGATCCACATGCTCGAAAAAATTGGCAGCGAGGACAAGGTCGACGCCTATGTCGAGGACTGTCTGGCCAGGAAAAAGAAGATCATGGGCATCGGCCACCGCGTTTACAAAGTGCTCGACCCACGTGCTCCACACCTCAAGAAAATGGCCCTCGAGCTTACTGAGGAACTTGGCGAGCCCAAGTGGATCAACATGTCCAACCGCATCGCCGAGATCATGCTCGAGCGCAAGGGCCTGAACGCCAACGTCGACTTCTACTCCGCCACCGTTTACTACTCGCTGGGTATCCCGACCGATCTGTTCACCCCGATCTTCGCCATCGCCCGCTCCGCTGGCTGGGCCGCCCAGATCCTTGAGCAACTGCGCGACAACCGTCTCTATCGTCCACTTACCAAGTACTTGGGGCCGAAGGAAACCATCCCGGTGCCACCGATCAACGAGCGCTAAGGCGAATTCCATTGAAAGGGCCCAACCCTCATCCCCAACAACCCCGGCCGGTTCCGCACCACCGGGGTTTTTGATGACCTCCCATCGCCGCATTAGCGACATTGCATCCTTGCCACACGGGAAAATTACGCTGAAATGCAGCATCGCGCGTTTCCGTAATAAGGCGGCACAATACCCAATCATCCCAAGCTTATGAGCAATCCATCACCAGCATCCAACAGCAACCTCACCCGCCTCTCGATCATGATGTTCCTCCAGTTCTTTGCCTGGGGGGCATGGTTTGCCACACTCGCACTCGCCATGGGTAACAACGGTCTGGGGGATTTCATCGGAAGGGCCTACGAAAGCGCCCCCATCGCCGCCATCTGCGCCCCCCTGTTCCTCGGCCTGATTGCCGACCGCCTTTTTTCCTCGGAAAAAGTCATGGGCGTCATGATGCTGCTCGGCGGCGTCATCATGTGTGTCATCGCAACCATCGCGCCGCTCGGAGCGGAAAAAGGAGGGCTGCTCGTCGCCCTCATGATCGCCTACATGCTCTGCTACATGCCCACTCTGGGACTTGGCAACACCATTACCTTCACCCACCTGAAACAGGAAGAAGTCCCCAAGGCCCGCGTCTGGGGCACCATCGGCTGGATCGTTGCCGGCCTCGTCCTCGGCGGCCTCGGCTGGTCGGCCTCGCTGCACATCTTCTGGCTCGGTGCCATCTCCAGCCTCGTCCTCGGTGCCTACTGCTTCACCCTGCCGAACACCCCGCCACCCGCCAAAGACAAACCGCTGGACCTCGGTTCCCTTTTCATGCTGGACGCGCTCAAGCTTCTGAAAAACCCGTCGTTTCTCATCTTTGCCATCTGCTCGTCCCTGATCTGTATTCCACTCGCCTACTACTATGGCCAGACTTCCGCCTATCTCGGTGCGGCAGGATTCGAACAAGCCGCCTCCGCGATGACTCTCGGCCAAATGTCCGAGATCCTGTTCATGATTTTAATCCCGTTTTTCTTCCGCAAACTGGGAGTCAAACTGATGCTCCTGATCGGCATGGGATGCTGGGTCGCACGCTACGCCCTGTTCGCCTTCGGCGCCCCCGAACAAGTCACGTGGATGCTGCTGCTGGGAGTCGCCCTGCACGGTATTTGCTACGACTTCTTCTTCGTCACCGGATTCATCTACACCGATAAAAAAGCCCCCGCGCACGTCCGCGGCCAGGCCCAGTCACTGCTCGTCTTCCTCACCCAGGGCATCGGGATGTTCTTTGGCTTCCGCATGGCCTTTGGCGGCAACCTCCCCTTCACCGATACGGCCCTGCCCAACACCTATGGCGCGTATGGCGCCGCCCCCGCTGGCAACCAACCGCTGATGGACAACATCAAAACCGCGGCGGGTGAACAGACGCCACCCAGCTTCGTCGACAGCCTGCTCGGCATGTTCGGCAAGGGATATCCCGAGGGCGTGGACAACGCACTCGTGACCACCGCCATGGCCGACTGGAAAAACTACTGGCTTTTCCCCGCAGGAATGGCCGCCGTGATTTTTGTCATTTTCGCCCTCTTCTTCTGGGACAAGGTGAAAACCAACGGTGCAAGCGATGAAAATGACGAAACAATCGACGGACCCACTACGTAATCACCTTCATGACCAAGCCTGACATGCCATCATCCAGCCAGCCACTGCATACCCGCCGGGCAGCCCTCAAGGGGCTGGCGGCCATGGCGACCATCCAGATCCTACCCAGCCATATCGCCCTGGGCGGACCCAAGGCACCGAGCAACCAGCTCACCAAAGGCATCATCGGCTGTGGCGGCATCTCGCGCTCCCACCTCAGAATGCCCGGCAAGCTGCTCGCCCTCTGTGATGTCGACAGCAAACATCTCAAGGACCGGACGGCTGAAGCCGTCAAACTGGGTGCAGGCCAGGCTCAGGGGTACTCGGATTTCCGCGAGTTGATCGCGCGTGACGACATCGATATCGTGCATGTCGCCACCCCGCCGCACTGGCATGCGCTGCAAGCCATCGCCGCCGCCAAGGCGGGTAAGGACGTCTGGTGTGAAAAACCCATGTCGCGCACGATCGGCGAAGGCATGGCCATGGTCAAAGCCGTGGAAGCCCACAAGGCGATCTTCCGGCTCAACACCTGGTTCCGGTTCAGATCGAGGTATTACGGCCTGAGCCGCCCGGCATCCGAGGCATGGAAAGTGGTCCACCACAAGCTGCTCGGCGACGGCCCGTACACCTTCAACCTCGGCACCGGCTTTGTCGGCAACTGGAAACTCAAGCAGTGGTCGGG